>CAZTBA010000280.1:0-8252 GCA_964611725.1 uncultured bacterium | reverse complement strand
CCTCCACGATTGATCTGGCTCATCTCATTTACGTAAGCGGAATTGATTTAGACTTCATTGACTATCCATCCTTGTGCCGGGCAGAGGTAAGAGATGGAAAGCTTATTGTCTCCGGCCTGGAGTTTCGTGTCATAGTCCTGCCACCCATGACAACGATTCGGACAGAAACACTTGGAAAGATTAGAGAATTCTATGATGCCGGCGGCACCGTGGTTGCTTTCCGTCGGTTGCCAAACGCTTCACCGGAACACGGACGGAATGACCCTGAAGTTCAGTCGCTGCTGAGAGGAATCTTCGGCATCGTGAAGGCCGATGAGGTGACTGGAGTTGTGAAACAGGGGAACAAGCAAGGTGGCAAAGCCTTTTTCATTCCTGACGATGAAAATCTCGTGCCGGAAATCATATCAAACGCTATTGCTCAGGATGTTATTGCCTCGGAAAAGGATGTCTTCCATGCGCACCAGAAAAGCGGTGAAGTGGATATTTATTTCCTGTTCAATGCCAGAAGAGAAAAGAGAAGCATTTCTTTTGCTTTCAGAGTTTCGGGCGAGCCAGAGATCTGGGACGCATTCACGGGAGAGACCACACCTATCCATCGGTTCGAGACCCAGGTTGGCCGAACGAAGGTGCGTCTCGACATGGAGCCGAACGAGGGGATTCTGCTGGTTTTTGTTCCTCCCAACAACAGACCGGAAGTTTTAGAAGACAATTTGGCAGCCATTACAAAGGTAGAACTCTGTAAAGATAGGATTGACATTCAGGGTTTCTGCGACATGGGAGGAAGGAAAAGAATACGTGTTACGCATGAGGGCAAGGAATACATTTCGGAGGCTGAGTTTGATGGGCCTCCGGAACCGATACTCTTAGATGGGCTTTGGGACTTTCGTTTGGAACCTACCATGGACAACCGATGGGGAGATTTCCGTTATCCGCCATCGGAAGAGCTTATCGGCGCTGAGGCTCGAAGGTTCCGGTATATCGAAGAGGGGGGAAGAGCAGGCACTGAACTTGGTTGGCATGAGTCGGAATTCGATGATTCCAATTGGCAGAAGGTCACTTATTCCTATGGGCCTTATTGGTGGACCATCGGTCCTTTTGAAGAGGGGAAAGAGCCGGAAGAAATGCTTCGAAAGGCGAAGAACGGAGACATTGAAACCGATAAGCGATACGAAGTTACGGGAAAACTTTTCCGGTGGCAAAGATATAGCTTCTCTCAGAAGTTCGGCTACGAAGGAAAGGAAGTCCAAAATACCTGGGGAGGCCTGTGTGGCGTATCAGAAAAATTTCTTGTCTTCGATGCTGTGAAAGAGGTTCAAGATACCGTACGCTACCTTTTCACCTACGTGTACTCACCGGAGGAGGAGGATTGCCTCTTCAACTTCGGCGGGAAAGACAAGTTCCCGAGACAAGCATGGCTCAACGGCGAACGGGTTATCTCGGTTTCCTCCGAAGAGGTGGAAGCACAAAAGACTGTCCGTCTTTCCAAGGGCTGGAACTCCATTCTATTGGAAATTGCTCAGCCGAATGGAGAGCGTATAGAGACGTTCGCGGTTTTTCAAGAACTCTCCGATGCCCCATCCTTTGACCCCTACGTACCTTTGTTACGATGGTTCGTGAAACCACAGAAGCTCATATTCGATATCATGCCCGAAAAGGAGGGTTGCGTCGGATGGTACAGGTTTCCTGCGCCGCCCGGGGTAAGGTCAATGAGGCTAAACGTCAGTGCGCGAAACGTTACAGCTTGGATAAATGGCAAGCGTATGAAAGTCGAGGGTGGAAGGATCACCCTGGAGTCACCTATAGAGGGATTCTCTCAGGTAGCTTTGCGAGTTGAGCAGAAGTCCGGTTGCTATGCCGGAACCGCTTTCCCTTTACCTGTGGCCTTTGAATGCGAAAAAGGGGCAATCCCTCTTGGGGATTGGTGTGACTTTGGACTGGAGACTTATTCAGGTGGTGCAGTCTACATCAAGTTGGTAAACCTGGAAGAGGGTCACTTGAAGGGAAGGGTTATTTTGGATTTGGGTCAGGTATTCACGATAGCAGAAGTGCATTTAAGCGGAAAACCCGCGGGCATTGAGATAGGGTGGCCGTTCCGCTTTGACATCACCCAGCTCGTCGAAGAGGGAGAAAATCAAATCCAGGTAAAGATCGTAAACACGCTGGCGAACCACATGAGCACCTATCCGACAAAGTATATCTACGAAGGGCAGACGGTCTCCGGTTTGTTGGGACCTGTGAAGATTCAATTTTCCTCGAGGGTTGCCTTAACCGCTGTGCCCAAATTTGGGGGTGAAGAACAGTAACCGATCAAGAGCTAAGCCCGCTGAATGGTCAGGAGGGATTGACATGGCGGAATTGGGATCCTTCGAGGCAGCAGAAGGCGATACATTCTGACCTGATAGAAATGGAGAAGGTATTTATCTGGTGTCGCTTTGCTCAGGGTACACTTTTTGATCTTGCCACAAATGGGAGACTGTGGCATTTTGATCAGGGGACTTTTTGAAACGGGATGGCGTGGGGCAGTTCAGAAGTAAACTGCCGGTTCATCTCGATTGACCTTAAAACTCAGGGAAGGGATCAGCGATTATGGCAAAATATAAATTTGGATCCTGTCTGCCAACCTTTGGCTCATGTGCTGACAGGTTTGTCCTGTCAGGATACGGTGGGGGAGGGACCACGTTGGAAGAGATGCTTGCCCTCGCCACTCAAGTGCCCTCGCTCGAAGGTATCGAGCTTGTAGGGAACTGGCATATTAATGACGATAATATACAGAGTATGAAGCAATTACTCTCCGACATGAATCTGAAGGCATGCATGCTTGTCCCGGATCTCTGGACGCAGGCGAAGTGGGGCAAGGGGAGCTTTGCCTCGCCCGAAGAAAAAACGCGCAGGGAAGCTATCGCTGAAGTCAAGAAGGTTATGGACTGGGCTGTGGAACTGGACTGTGAATACATCGACCTCTGGTTCGGACAGGATGGTTACGATTACTGCTTTCAGTCCGATTTCGAAACTGCCTGGGAGAATATAGTCCTCGGCGTTGCGGAGTGCGCTGATTACCGGAGAGAAATCCGTGTTTGCATCGAATATAAAATCAAAGAGCCGAGGACCCATATCCACATCGGGACGGTGGGCAAGACACTCCTTCTGGTGGACGAGGTTGCCAGTGAAAATGTGGGCGTCCTTCTGGACGTTGGGCATGCGTTCGCCGCAGGGGAAAACGTGGCGGAATCCATCGCCCTCCTTCACGGTCGTGGCAGAAAGAAGCTTTTCTACCTCCACTTCAACGACAACTATCGTATGTGGGATGATGACATGATGGTAGGCTCGGTTCACACCATAGAGTATCTGGAACTGCTCTACTGGATGAAACGCGTCGGTTACGAAGGGTGGCTGACACTGGACATCTTCCCGTACCGGGAAGATGGGGTTTTGGCGGCAAAAGAGAGCATCGCCTGGATTCAGAATATGTTCGAGCTTCTGGACAGGATCGGTGATGAACAACTGCAGCAGGTCATCGCATCAGGAGATGCCACGGAGGCCTCCCGTTTGTTGAGGACAATGCTCTTGCCTACGCGCGGCTAAGCGACGGCGAAGTAGACCTTTGAGAAATAACTGAGAGAGGAAACTCTGATGGATGGAGAGGAATTGTTCTTATCTCTGGACTCTATTGACAGGGATGAATATGTTATAGCTACGTACTACTACGAGTCGGAATCGGTTGACCTTCTAAGGCAGATGGCAGAGATAGGTCTGGAACAGACAACGGGGACCTGGACCTCTGTTCCCGAAGAAACTCCTGACGTCCAATGTAAGCATGCGGCCAAGGTGTTAGGTGTTTATGAGATCCCGGATTATGAAATGGATCTGCCTTCTGATGCGGGTATGAGGAGATGTGTTGCGCAGATTGCATTCCCCCACGTGAACTTCGGATCGCAGATACCGATGTTGCTCAGTACCGTTATAGGCAATATCTCTATGATGGGAAGGTTAAAGCTGATTGATCTGGCCTTTCCGGAGAAATTTCTGTTGCCTTTTTCGGGACCCAAATTCGGGATCGATGGGATCAGGGAGCTTTTGAAGATTGAAAAACGCTCTCTATTATGTAACATGATTAAACCCTGCACTGGCATCCCGCCAAAGGTTGGCGCAAAGCTATTCTATGAAGCGGCTGTGGGTGGGGTCGACATCGTGAAGGATGACGAATTAATAGCTGATGCGCCATTCTCGCGTATGAAGGAGAGGGTGAAGGAATTTATGGCTGCCGAGAAGAGAGCCTATGAAGAAAAAGGCGAAAGAACCCTGTATGCGGTTAATGTGACGGATAGGGTGGACAGGATACTGGAGAACGCGCGGATAGCGATTGAGGCCGGAACAAACTGCCTGATGCTGAACTACCTGACAGCGGGCATCTCCGCTTTGCGAATGTTGGCTGAGGATAAAGACATACAGGTTCCCATCCTGGCACACCTCGATTTCGCGGGGACCATGTATGAATCCCCCAATTCCGGGATAAGCTCGCATCTGGTGCTGGGGAAATTCCCTCGCTTAGCTGGCGCTGATATAGTCGTTTATCCCTGCCCTTATTCCAAGTTCCGATTCATAAGGGAAAAACATATCAAAATTGCCCTGGCACATAGAATGCCTTTCTCCCATCTCAAACCGATTTTCCCCATGCCCGGCGGAGGGATACATCCGGGAATGTTACCGGTCTTAATGAAAGATTTGGGGACGGATTGGATAGTGGGAGCCGGCGGCGGAGTGCACGGGCATCCTATGGGATCAACTGCCGGAGCCATAGCCTTCAGGCAGGCTATAGACGCCATGATGGCAGAAGTTCCCCTCGAGGATGCTGTGAGGGAACACAAAGAGCTGAAAATGGCCATAGATGCCTGGGGGATATTCGGGAAAACCTGAGTCCTTTGGCCCCGGCACCTGAAACTGAGAAAAGAGGTGTTAAATGGGGGATCAACCTTGCTGGAGTGTTTCAAATAAGAACCTGGAGATTGCAGTCTCCGCTGAGACGAAGGGCGGTCTCAGCTCGTTTATCGATCTGAAAAGCGGACGGAACTTTATCTCCTCAGAACCTTGTCCTTTATACCGGCTGGTACTGTTTGAGAAAGGGAAAGATCCGATGGAAGTTACTTCGCTGGATGCTGAGACTTTCGATGTCCAGCGCTCTTCCTCTTCTGAGGGTGAAATCCTCGTCCTGACTTATGGCCTTCACCGTTCTCTGGAGATAAATGTCACCTGTCGCCTTCTGCTCGAAGCTGAATCATCAGTCAGCAAATGGCAGATTTCGGTGGAGAACAACACCTCATACGGAATCAGATCCATCCATTATCCGGTAGTGGTGGCACCTTCCACTCTGGGTGAATCGGATGAGGATGACCGTTTCATCTGGGGCTACTTCGGCGGGCAGATTATAAAAAATCCCCACCGAAGCGTAAAGCCTCGTGGCAGCGTCGGCTGGCTTCCGGTTCAATATCCCGGTGTAATATCATTTCAGTTCCAGGCATACTACGATAAAACCGCGGGCCTCTACATGGCAACCTATGATGATGCGGGGTATATAAAAGGCTTTGGTATAGACCCTCGGGAGGATGACTTTGATCTTTCCATAAAACATAACTTCGATGAAAGTCCGGGGCTAAGTTTCCATCTCCCTTACGACACTGTTTTGGGAGTCTTCCACGGGGACTGGTATGAAGCTGCGGACATATATAAGGAATGGGCACACAGACAGCACTGGTGTGCCAAGAGAACCATTGAAAGGGATGATATCCCCTCCTGGGTGAAGGAGCCTCGCCCCTGGCTGTGCATTATCAGTCGTGGCAACTACGATAGGCTGCGAGGTATTTTGCCTTTTCCTCCCGGTGAATTCCCCATTTCGAAGTTCTGGCCTGCGAAAAAGGTGGTGCCACTCATGAGGGAATATGCCTCCATCTTTGGAACACCAGTGGTTACATGGATGGAAGGATGGGAGAAAATAGGAGCCCCCGGAGGGCCGGTGGAGATCTTCCCGCCCCTGGAAGGGACAGAAAGCTTCAGGGCTGCCATGGAGGAGCTTTCCAGTGACGGTAATCATCCTTTCATGTACCTTGCCGGCTTTCACTGGTGCTACAAAAGGCCCTCGGTTGGCTATGATGACTGGGAACGATTTGAAACGGAGGGCCGTCCTTTGGCGGCCATCAACGATCAGGGGGGATTGGATATAAGTGACCTTAGCGCGCGGACTTACCTTGATGGTCAGAAATACTTCGTCCCATTATGCATAGGCAGTGATGATACTCAGGAACTTTATCTGAAGAACTTCCTGCAGCTTGTGGATCTCGGTGCAGTTTCGGTACAGCTTGATCAGCAGCTCGGCTTCTATCCGCTGGTATGTTACAGCGAAGGACATGATCACGCCCCGGGGTATGGCCTTTGGATGCATAGAAAAACGCTTGAGTTCATCCGAAGGACCCGTGAGGAGATTAGACAGAGAAAACCGGAGTCTACCCTCAGTGTCGAGACGCCCTGTGAAATATGGATTCAGGAACTCGATCTGTTCATGCATAGACCCTATATGCTGGGATTTATTCCCCTCTTTGACTACATCTACCATGAATATATACCCTGCTACGGTGGAGATGTCCGCATGGGGCTTTGCCATCCCGAGGTTTCGTTGATCAAGCATGCGACCTGCTTTGTATATGGTATTCAAAATCTGGTCGGTATAGGGGAACCGGAGTACGATTTTGAGGTGAATCCAGATTACCCGGTCCTGACACTCCTTCGAAACATCTGTCAGGCCCAGAGAACCTACGCCCATGCTTACCTGACTTTCGGGCAGATGCTTAAGCCTACGGATCTTGAAGTCTCCAAGGTAAGTCTGGATTTATATATGCGGGCTGGTAGTGCCGACGTACCCCGGGTTCTACACGGCGTGTGGAGATCGCCGGAAGGAAAGATCGGTTACGTTCTGATCAACTGGACAGGTGCGCCGGAAAAGGTGAAGCTGTGGTTGGCCAAGACGGACGGAGTAGTCTCCGTAATTACTGCCGGGGACAAGAAGGTGGTTCCTGAGGAACAGGTTAAAACTGGCAACGTTACGGTAACCGTCCGTCCAAGAGACATCTTACTCCTCGAACAGGACTAATGTCAATTTGAGTTTCGCTGAAGGGGATGCTCCTTCCGCTGCCATTGTGGTGTAGAGACGCCCCGGTGGGGGCGTCTCTGAAAATCTGGCGTGAAATAAAAGTCATTCGGACAGTCGGCGGACCCAGATGTTGCGATAGCGGATCAGATTGCCGTGGTCCTGTAACATCAGGGGACCGGGCGCCGCGACGTCGCGGTCGATTTCTCCGCCGGTCGGTTCAGGAATTCCGAGATCGTTGTGCACCCAGATCCCATTGTGGAGGACGGATATCCGCGCGTTCTGTGTCTTGACACCCTGGGGGTGGTAATTTCGATTGAACCTGGGAGCACGGAAGAACACATCGTAGATCTGCCAATGCTCCGGGGGACGGCAGGCATTGACCAGTGGCCTTGCCATGCTGTAGATAGCCCCGCAATCGCCCTCCTGGCTGTCCAATTCGTAGGAGTCCAGGACCTGGATTTCATAGCGTCCCTGCAGATACACACCACTGTTGGCACGCGCCTGCCCTTTGGCCTCCGGCATATAGGAGAGCCAGAATTCCAGGTGAAGCTGATGATCGGCAAAGCGTTCCTTTGTACAAATGTCTCCGGTGCCAGGAACGACTTCCATGTAACCATTTTCGACTTTCCACCCAGCCGGGTCATCGGAGCCGCGCTTGATCCAATTTGAAAGGTCCTTACCGTCGAAAAGTATGATCGCGTCTACAGGTATTGTTTCGGATCCCTTGTAAAGAGGGGCCACCGTTTTAGAGGACCCTTGCGACATCATGCACCTCCTGTGAATAGATCTTCTCTAAGAGTGTAGGTCAGGCCAGGTTGCAGCCTGTGGGAGAATTGTCATTGCGAGAGATCGAAGTGAGGGGGCAATCTCTCAAGACATTTAGAAACCTTCGTTTTGTGCCTTGTGGAAAGATTGCTTGGTCGCTGGCGATCCCTGCGATGATATAAACCTTGTGGATTGCAGGTTAGATTAATTTATCTTCTCTCCGATGTCAAGAAGAAACTATTCTTCACCTGAATTTTCGTTTTCAGGTGAGCCGGGTCACATATGCAGGATAAGGGTTGTCACTATAATAGCGGGTGAGGACTTGACCTTTGAGGCGGAATCGGAAGAT
>CAZTBA010000279.1:0-8257 GCA_964611725.1 uncultured bacterium | reverse complement strand
ATCGAGAATCGCACGACTCTTATCCCAAATCTCTTAGCTGCCAAGAAATGGCCGAATTCATGTGCTATTATGAGTATTCCGAGAACAAACAGAAAGGACAACAACGTTATAAACATTATCTTCCTCCAGATTACATGTCAGGCCCTTGAGATAGTTTCGACCTCCTCAGAGGCGAACTTCTGAGCCCAACTTTCTGCCTCAAACACAGCCGATATGTCTTCTACAGACATAGAGCTATGCGAGTTTAAAGTCTTCTCTACTACCTGCGCTATATGAACGAAACTTATACTGCCTTTAAGGAAAGCATTGACGGCAACCTCATCGGCAGCACTGAGAACGGCAGGCATTGTTCCTCCGACCTCAGCCGCCATGTAAGCAGCCCTTATGCATGGGAACCTATCGAGATCGGGGTTCTCGAAAGTAAATTTTCCGAGCTCGGCGAGATCCAGACCTTTCGACTCCCTGGGCCACCTTTCAGGATATGTGAGTGTATGCTGTATCGGAAGCCTCATATCAGGGTTGCTTAACTGTGCTACCATGGAACCATCCACAAATTCGACGATCGAATGGACTACTGACTGAGGATGGACCAATATATCGATATCTGAAACAGGCATACCGAAGAGATGGTGAATTTCGATAACCTCAAAGCCCTTATTCATCATCGTAGCAGAATCTATGGTCACCTTTTTCCCCATCTGCCAGGTCGGATGTGAAAGCGCCTGATCTACGGTTACTTTCTTCATATCCTCAGCGGAAGTCTTACGAAAGGGTCCTCCCGAAGCGGTAATTACAAGCCTTTTCACTTCGGTTCTCTTACCCGACCTCAAGCACTGCCATATCGCACTCGGTTCGCTGTCTATGGGGAGTATGCTGACTTTCATCTCCCTCGCTTTTCGGGTTAATATCTCACCCGCCATCACTATCGGCTCTTTGTTAGCCATTGCTACATCTTTGCCCGACTCGATAGCCCTGAGGGTTGGCAAAAGACCGATCCCCCCTGAAAGGGCATTTATAACCGTATCAGCACCAGGATCACAGGCAATCTCCATGAGGCCCTCTATGCCGTAGAGGACCTTTATGCCGAGCGGCGAGAGTTCTCTTGAAAGCTTCCCCAGGCCTTCCTGGTCCATTATGGCAACCTTGAGAGGTCTGTACTTCTTCGCCTGAACCATGAGAAGCTCCCAGTTGTATCCCCCGCTCATGCCGATGACTTCGAGCTTTCCGGGAAACTGAGAGATAATATCAAGGCTACTTGTGCCTATGGAGCCGGTAGATCCAAGTAATATTATTTTCCTCAAGATTCCTTATCTCACCTCTGAAAAATATAGAAGATAAAGGTATACAAGCGGAGCTGTCAAAAGAAACCCATCGAATCTGTCAAGTATACCACCATGACCTGGTATTATCCCGGAGGTGTCCTTGACCCCGGTATCCCTTTTGAACATCGACTCAACTAGATCCCCGAGCTGATCGCTTGCCGCAACTATGATCCCAAGGATCACAAAATGGACAATCGGGCCATTCCACCATAGGACACCGAGCCCGAGCGAAATCGCAATAGATCCAAGGATCCCCCCGAGAGTCCCCTCAAAGGACTTGCCGGGGCTAACTCTCGGGATGAGCTTGTGACGCCCGAAGCCACAACCTACGAAGTAGGAAAGAGTGTCCGCCGTCCAGACCGACGCGAAGAGGAAGAAAGTAAGGTAACCCGGATCGATCCCCCAAAAATTCCCGGGATATTCCCTGAGGAGAACCGCAAAGCTCGCCAGACCCCCGGTGTAGAATATTCCGAGTGCCATCATTGCAGCGTCCTGAAGGGCGGATTCTACATTTCTGGAGAGCCTGATTAAAAGTATAAATATAAAAGAGACAACGAATGCCAGAAATGTTCCAAATTCCCTATCCAAGAAAGCGCCCGAAAGGATTAGAATTACTGAGAATATACCGAAGGGTCGAGAGATCCAGACACCCTTTTTCTCCATAAGCCTGGAGATCTCAAGGAAACCGAGGACGGCGACGACACCAATGAAGGCCAAAAAAGGTGTACCACCTAACCATACCAGCGCCAGTATTCCAGGGATAGCTACAAAAGCCGTAAGAAGCCTTTTCTTGAGATTAGAAGGACTGAAACCCCTTCCCGCTTCGTTTATCTCACACCCCCTCTTATCTGAGAACTCGTTCTGCCAAACCTCCTCTCCCTCGACTGATAACTCTCTATGGCCTGATAGAGATGTTCCCTCCTGAAGTCTGGCCAGAGGACATCTGTCACCCATATTTCAGTGTAAGCCATTTGCCAGAGCAAGAAATTGCTCAACCTCATCTCTCCGCTCGTCCTTACAAGGAGGTCCGGATGCGGCATCCCGGCAGTGTAGAGGTTTTCCTCGATGATCGATTCATCTACATCCGCAGGCTCACACTCACCGGATTGAACCCTGTAAGCTATCTTTCTCATGGCGTCTATTATCTCTGTCCTCCCACCATAGTTAAGCGCAAGGTTCAAAATAAGCCCGGTGTTTCGGGATGTCTTCTTGATCCCCTCCTGCAGAGCCCTGCGGCTCGAACCGGGAAGGCCATCTATCCTGCCTATAGCGTTCAATTTCACGTTGTTCTCGTTGATCTCATCTATCTCTTCATGGATCGTATCGCTGAGAAGCCTCATCAGGGCAAGTACCTCCCTCCTCGGCCGCTTCCAGTTCTCAATCGAAAATGCGTAGAGCGTCAGGACTTTTATTCCAAGCTCCCCGCAAACTCTGACAACGTCTCTCACCGACTCGCGTCCAGCCCTGTGTCCTTCCATCCTATCGAGCCCACGCCTTTCGGCCCACCTTCCGTTACCATCCATTATTATCGCTATGTGGGATGGAAGGTTGCCCCCGTTAATTATACTTGACTGAACCTCCTTATCCCTTTCGTCTTTCATCCCAATCTCCCTCCGTGGAACCTATTCAAAGGTTCCAAAACCGAAGAAACGAAACCTGCTTGGAGGGAATACGAGAAAGGCTGCTTTGCCAGAAACAAGCGCCGATTCCCCCATCCTGTACCCGCCGGTGAAACGGTTCCCGTTTGCTCCCTCGAATATGAAGAGCTTGCCCTCAGGAACCTCCCTCGGCTTAAGCCTAAAGCTCCCGTTTACAGTTAGGCTATCCAACGGGACCCCATTGACAATGAGCCATCCATCCCTGACCTCAACCCTATTCCCGGCCAGGGTTATAACTCTCCCCATGTGCAAACTCTCGGAATCCTTAAAATATCTAAAAGCGATGATATCCCCAACTGATAAGCCCTTTCCTCCACCGGATCTCCTGTCCAGTACAACCCAGTCCCCGGATCTGAATTCGCCACCGAGGAAATCGGATCCGAGCCTGACCGGTCTGAACCACAGTATTACAAGGAACAGAAAAAAGAAAATTATAACCCAGATCGGCACAGAGAGGACCTTTCCCCCCTTCACATCTTTCCCCCGGAGTTTCTCAGCTTAGAAAGGACTTTTCTGAGTCATAAGGCCCAGAACTGAATAGACGAGGGCATCCTTCAGGATATCGGACTCATAGGGTATCTTCACGGTATATACCGTCGCGGTTTCCATAGTGTTAACGCCGCTTCTCATATCCCTTGCCACGACCTCGATATCCAAAGAGCTTATCTCATCTGAGAAGTCGAACCCGAGCTTCTGGCTCCTTATAGTGATCTTGCCTGTAAATCCCAGAATCGCATCTTCCTCATCCGCCAGCACGAACGGGTTCCCAACCTCAGGGGTGTTCTCCACATCCTGCATCTTCGCAAGGGTCTGAAGAGATCTTAAGTTTTCCTTGGAAAGTGCCTCCTCCACAAGGGAGCGCAGATCGGATATGCTATACTCTCTCTTGACCTTTGGGAGGTCGCCAGCCCTCCTGTAAGTGCTTGCGCCACCTGGAGTCCGCTGTACCGTCTCAACAGCGAAACTCTCGACAGGGAAATCGCCTATGTACACTTTAACCTTTTCAGTAGGTGGATTGGGAAGCCCTGTCCCCTTAAGAGCAACATACTTTGCAGAACACCCTACGGAAATCAGCATGGCCGAAATGATAAAAGCCAATATGGCAATTCTCCTCAACACGGCAACCTCCTTTCCAGGATTTAAGACTTTTACAACAAATTCCGCATCTCAATAATATTCATGCCTGTGAGCACTGACATTCAGAAGGAGGCCCATGGACAACATGTTAATGACCATGAATGACCCCCCGTAGCTTATAAACGGTAAAGGTATCCCCGTGACTGGCATTATACCCATCGTCACTCCCACGTTAACGAAGACGTGGAACAGTATCATGCTCACGAGGCCCACGGCCATAAGGCTTGAAAATTTGCTTTGGACAGCGGAAGCTATCCTCACCCCCCTCCATATTAAAAACAGGAAAAGGCCTATAATTGAAAAACATCCTATAAACCCCAGTTCTTCCCCAAGCACGGAGAATATGAAATCTGTATGTTGCGCTGGCAGGAAGTCAAGACGGCTCTGCGTACCTCTGAGAAAACCTTTGCCGAAGGCTCCGCCTGAACCTATCGCTATTTTAGACTGAATTATCTGGTAGCCGGTTCCTGTAGGATCAAGTCCGGGGTTAAAAAAGGCTATTATCCTTTTCTGCTGATAGTCATGGATCCTATCCCACGAGTAAGACGCACCGACCCCGACGGCTACATTAACTAATATGAGGATTATAACGTTCGAAAGCCTCAACCTTGAAATGATCGCCAAAAGCGTAAAGGACACTATGAAGGCCGCCCAGGGTATGTATTCTCCTGAAACTGCCCATATTATAACGCAGAAAACATTTACTACCGGAGAAAGTATAAATAGAAGGTCCGAGAATTTCATACCCGACCAGTAGAGCATAGGGAAAAGGACAGATCCGAAAACAAGGGATGTACCGAGATCAGGCTCTCTGATAACCAGTATCATAGGAGCCAGAACCATCGCCATAGGTATAAGGAAATGTTTGGCATTCCACTTCGACCTTCTTCCGGAGAGATACCTCGCAAGTGCCATAATAACTGCCACCTTGGCGAACTCCGATGGCTGAAACCTGATCAGACCTATCTGGAGCCATCTTCTGGCCAATCCTGTCCCCGAGTTCTTGAAAAGGACGAGAATCAGTGTCAGCATTGAAATGGTATAGATAATGTAAGAGAAGACATATATGTACTTTCCCGGTACCAGAAAAGCTACTGCAAGGAAGACGAGTGAGATACCGATCCAGATTATCTGTCTCCACCAGAAACCCATCTCAGACTCTTTTCCGGAGGCACTATATACCATCATAACACCTACCGGAAGGAGCACAAGCAGAGCCACTGCAAGTGGCCAATCTATCTCTCTTTTGATCTCACTGATCCACGACATAGTTTCGGACCCTGTTTTTCAGGTACGCCGACATCGCCTTTCTTGCTATAGGGGCAGCTACAGATCCCCCATGTCCGGAGTTCTCAACCACTATGGCGAGGGCCAGACTCGGGTTATCGAAAGGAGCGAAAGTAACAAAGAGCGCATGGTCCTCACCATGAGGGTTCTGGGCGGTACCTGTCTTCCCGGCAACCTTAACCCCACTAACACGCGCAAGCAATCCCGTGCCCTTATCATCTTCCACAGCCCCAAGGAGAGACCTCCTGACAAATCTGAGGGAATATGGTGATATGTCTACCTCCCTAACGTTCCAGTTCCTATCTCCCCTTATCTCTTTCTCTCCGGTCACAGATTTCAGCACGTGCGGGGTGACAAGCTTACCCCCGGTAGCTATCGCTGCCATATATCGGGCTAGCTGAACCGGAGTCGACAGGATCTCGCCCTGACCAATGGATACGTTGAGGAGATATCCTTCAGTCCATACTCCCTTCCCATATTTCCTGTCGTAGTATTCGGGAGTCGGGACCAGCCCACTCGACTCGAAGGGCAGATCTATACCCGTAGGTTTGCCAAGGCCAAGCTCCTCGGCATAGTAAACCCAGTTCTCGAGCCCTATATTCCTCCCCAACTGGTAGAAAAATATATCGCAGGATTCGATGATTGCCCTCGAAAGTGAAAGGGAGCCGTGCGAATTCCAGCACTTATATTCCCTGTTTCCAAACATATAGATTCCGTCACAGGGAAGGTACCTTTTATTCTCGTTAACTACTCCGATCTCAAGCCCAGCAATAGCCGCTACCATCTTCGCAGTCGAACCAGGAGGATAAGCGCTTTGAACGGCCCTGTTAAGGAGGGGATGCCTCGGGTCAGTGTTGAGCCTGCTCCATGCTTCCGGGGTTAGCACGGATGAGAAAAGGTCAAGGTCATAGGCAGGGCGGCTAAGCATAGCCAGGATCTCACCGTTATTCGGGTCAAGTGCGACCAGCGCACCTAAAAGGGTATCCGGGAAGGCATCTTCTGCCGCCTTCTGAAGATCGAGATCTATGGTAAGGCGGATATCTGAGCCTGGGACAGGCTCCTTCGATTCCTTCCCTGGAAAGGGACCGAGCTCCTTCCCTCTGGCATTGACTTCAATGTACCTAACACCATTTGCTCCGTGGAGAAATTCCTCATAGACCTTCTCAACACCGTCTTTCCCAACCATTTCACCCTTGAAGTAGCCTCTCTCCTTCAACCTGTTGAACTCCCCCTGGGAGATCTCACCTGTATGCCCGAGCAGATGTGACAAGAGGCTCCCGTAGGGATATCTCCTCCTCGGCTCCACCTGAACGGTGATCCCAGGCACCCAGCATATGTTCTCTTCCACTTTGGAAACCATGTTTATATCAGCGCCACGTTTAATCTTAACCGGATCGTAGGGATTTTCCTCCCCCTCCTTGATTTTTCTGGCTACCTCCTCCCGTTGGACTCCGGTTACAGAACTGAGAAAGGAAGCGACTTTCTCCCCGTCTTCCACCATATCGGGCAGAACCGATATGGTATATGATGCCCTGTTTTCAACTAATGTCCTGCCATTTCTATCAAGGATCAGTCCTCTTGGAGCTTCGATTGGGATCACATTCATCCTGTTTCTCTCGGACATGTTGAGATAGTGTTCTCCATCTACAACCTGGAGGTGGAGGAGTCTGAGCGTAATAATGCCGAAGAGGGAGAAAGAGAAAAGTAGAAAGGTCTTTCCCCTGACCGATTTATCACCATTACCGAAGCCATTGTGAATCGGTTCAGGCATATGGCCTCCTCCCGGCAGCATAGGAATATATCAGGAAGATAGACGACCCTATGACTGCTGTATAGATTGCCGACCCGATTGAGAAACGGAAAAACCAACTGAGCACCTTTAGTAGATCCCCTTTAAGGTAGAAAAGGTAATAGATTAGATCATGGATAAGGGCCGTGAAAAATATAGCCACCCATCTTACAGACGCACTCTCAACTGGGACCTTCCCCTGCCCGTACCCGACCCCGAACCCAATTATCGTCTTCGAGAGCATACCGATCCCAAGTGCACCGGGGCTATAGACATCCTGTACGAACCCTGTAACGAATCCGAAAAATACGCCCTCAAATCTACCTCTCGAAAGGCCAATATATATGACTAAAAGGAGAACAAAATCGGGTACGAGTCCGAATATGGAAAGCCTGCTACCGAAGCTCGACTGTACCATAAGAGCCAGGAGAGCCAGGAGAACGTTTATAACGGTCCTCACCATCAACCTCTGGGATCTTTCGAATCTACAGGTTCAGTAACCACACTTTCCCTGGGTATAAGGACGAACACTTCCTCCAAACTGAAAAAGTTTACTCCTGGCGTCACCCCGAACTCCCTGAAAAGGCCACCCTTCTCACGTCCTTCAGAGCTTATAAAGCCGATCTTTAATTGCTTTGGAAAGACACCACCCATACCCGACGATACTACGACATCGCCCAGTTTGACCTTGCTAAGCACTGGTACGTTATCCAGTATAAGCTTGGTTCCACCATCCCATCTCACAATCCCAAAAGGCCTATCCTCGTTCTGAACTATGGCACTTACCTTGCATCCCCTATCGAGTAAAAGCTGTACAAGAGAATTTTTCGGAAAAACATCGTATATCCTTCCTACAAGACCCTCTGAGGTCACAACGGCCATACCCCTTTTTAGTTCATGGTCAGACCCTATATCTATGATTATCCCTGTCGGCGTCCTGTCGCCATCTTTCGCTATGACCTGGGCCGGGATATACGAGAACTCCCTCCTCGACTTAAATCCGAGAAGCGATCTAAGGCGCATGTTCTCAAGCTCCGCTTCATTAAGCCTGCCCAGTTTCATGG
>CAZTBA010000278.1:0-8299 GCA_964611725.1 uncultured bacterium | reverse complement strand
GATAAGCGGACTAGCGAAGCGAAAGCGAGCAGTAGCGAGCGGTCCGCTTATCGGTTAGGATTTTATCCGGAGTTGGATCAAAAAAATAATAGTGGTTCATTCAAGAATGGTCTAACTCAACATTGCAGCTGCTTAAAGGATTGGACTCAACTACGGATAAAATTCGGTTGGACGAAGCCGCTTCCTTTCCCTATGGGAATTCAATCGGACAGCTTCATCCAAATATATTGTGATCTTCCTCCAAAAATCACCGGATTTGACAATACCTGATATGGGAGAGAATTACCCCGTTCTTTCGCCCAATATCCAGCTTCAAAAATAGGCTCATTGGATCTGAATAAGGCATACTTATCCCTCTTGTCGGGAGAATGATCTATAGAAGTTAGGGTCAAACCGCCAATTCTACCTCACAGGGTGGTGCATGAACTAAAGGATATAATACCTCTCTGGTTGTCATACAACCTTTTCCGCAACAGGGACATATCCTCGTATCAATACCTGTCAGCTCAAAAAGCAGCTCTTGCCAGCTTTTCGATATGGTGAAATCTTTCTCCTCATCCAATGGGACACATAGAAGTTCTCTACATCTGTTTAGCTTTGACTTTTTATTTCGACTGCTTAGAAGTCCATAATATCTGATCTTATAGAAGTTATTCGGTAATATGTGCAACAGAAATCGGCGGATAAACTCAAAGACATCCAAGCTCATCACTTTGAGCTTGTCATTATCCTGGTAATCTCGAAAGCTAAAGGTCACCTTATCATTTTCAACCTTTATGATCCTCCTGTTGGAGATGGCAACCCTGTGGGTATATCTCCCAAGATATTCAAGAACTTGCCCCGGACCGCCAAAAGGCTTCTTGCAGTAGATAACCCATTTCACCTCATACAGGCTATTCAGAAGTTCACTAAAACCCTTTTCAGATCCCAAAGCTTCGATCTTGCCGATGAATTCCAGTTTAAATGCTCTATAAGCTGCCTTGAGATAGGACAGGAACTTCTTTTTTCAGATCATCTCCCCACAAAAAAACCTGCCTTCCCAAAGTCCCAAAAGCAGGTTTGATTCCAAATCATCATACAGGGATCACCTCTCATTCGATGCGAAGGCTTCGATGACATCTGGCCCATGCTGAAATGTATCTTACTTACCTTCCCTGTATCTTAAAACTAATATAAAGATCCCAAGGATGCTGTCAAGTACTTTTTTGTCTAAAAAGTTCACATTGCTCAGTTACATTTGCCTGTTGACAGCTCTCGTTTCTCGTCTTATCTTCCGAACAGCTATGGCGGCGAGGGAAGATATTGCTGAGAGAAGAAGATCCGGGAAAAACCGGTGTTCAAATAGTTTCCGCAGTCCATAAGAATAGATCAAAATGAACCAAACCTGTTTGAGCTGCCCCAACGGGACATCTCTGCTGCGGCAATGTGGACGTCAAAGGGGCAAAGTCCCTTGTTGATGGCACCGAAGCTTGCCGCTTTATCACATCTGACACTCTATCCAACCGGGAGGTAATAGATATGGCATTTAATGTGGCCTTCCTCGCCCATGCACCTGATGCAGATCCGGAGCAGCACAGGTGTGTTATTGAAACGCCCAAATACAAGCTCTCTGTGGTTGTAGTGAGGGACCAAAATCAAGCGGTTGAAGTGTGCAAAAAGCTCGTCAAAGATGAGGGCATTCACTCGATCCTTCTCTGCCCGGGATTCACACATAAGGATGTTGCAGAGATAGCGGAAGCGGCCGGGAGCAACGTTGCTGTTGCCGTGGCCAGGGGGGACGGTCCGAGCAACAGGGTTTCAACGGAAGTGAGGAAGAGGGAAGGTTGGCTTCCATGAAAAACGGCCGGCCAAAAGCTGAAAACTTACCCTGTCCCGGATCAGTATCGTTTTCAGATGGAAAAGACATTGCCTCCCCTCTCCGCCTGCGGAGAGGGGGCGGGGGTGAGGTCCCGGAAGCAAGCAACGGGAGCCTGGCGCAAATCACCTGACCGTGCGAATTTTCAGGGTTCCAAGCATCTTTCAGGAGACATTTTTCTCTCTTCTTGTTTTGGGGATGCTCCAGGTGAAGGTTAAGAAAATAGTCGGGCCATGCTTTAGATTCAAAGAGATCCTGAAACAAGTAAACGTTACCTCGTTCCCATGCTCCTGCGTGGGAACGGAGCATTAGACGCTCAGCGTCCTTCGATCATCTATCCGAAGAGGTCGGAGGTTTCAAATCCTTCACTGCTCGCACAATCATTGATTCTTTTAAGGAGCGAAACGCTCAACACATCCTTGGACAATTGGCGTTTCATAAACTGCGACACAAGAAGGATAGAAGTTATCAGGTGTGGCAGGAAGGCAGCCACCCTCAGTTGATTCAGAGTGAAGATATGATGCGTCAGAAATTAGAATATATTCACCATAATCCTGTAAGAAGGGGGTATGTGGATGATCCGACGCATTGGCGGTATTCGAGTGCGAGAGACTATGCGGGTCAGCCGGGATTATTGGATGTGACGTTGGTTTGGTGACGCTGAGCGTCGAGTCTGCGTTCCCATGCAGGAGCGTGGGAACGAGGGGAATGATTCTGTGTAACCTTATTCACGTTTTAGCATGGGGATTACGAAACTTGAAGGGATTGATTTTTCGGGGTGACCGCGAGAGAATCAGAGACATCAGTGCATATCAGTGACATCAGTGATTCAGAAACCGCACCAGAGCAGAAGATCCCTGAGTTCTTGGTATATGGGCTTGATGATGTGGTTCGTGGACTGAATCACTGATTACACTGATGACCACTGATCTACTGCCATATGTAATGGGTTAGTCTTCCCGTGCGAATTCTTCTGTGGCCTGAGTAAATTCTCAAATTTCATCCGAGGCGCCCCTGCGGATAAACACCTGAAAAGGGAATAGCGACTGAGGAATCTCGGGTGCCATGAGCAAAGACCCAAAAACATCACTGAAAATTGCTTGAGCATTCTTCAAAATGCTCCTATGGCTTCTCGATATCTGTTCCCCTTAATTCACCTCTCGCCTCTTCCCCGGGCAAAGCCCAAAGCCCCCCTCTCCGCCTGCGGAGAGGGGATGGGGGTGAGGTTGTACGAGCAACAAAAGCTTCTTGGAAATCTCTCAAATTGCATTCGGTATAGCCCATCGCAATCTCCCGAACCCGTCTCAAGCATAAAATCCTTGACAAAGTGCCGGGATCAGGTTTATATCTTTCGAGGTATAGAAGGACAAAACATGATCTCAGGTTGTGGGGCAAAGTGGTGAAATTCAAAATCCTTTTTCAGATATTTATAATACTGGCCTTATCGCAGAGGATCGCGGCGGAGGGTATACCGAAAGATGCCTGGCCACAGAGCTGGTTTGAGCCGCCGAAGACAGCTTCTGAAATGGGAATAAAGCGGTTCAGGGAATCTCCCATACTGGCACGGGAGGTCGCACGGGGAGAACTTCCGCCCGTGGAGGAGCGGCTTCCGGATGACCCGATCGTTGTGGAGCCGCTGGAGGGGATAGGCAGATACGGCGGGACGGCGATCGTCTTCACCACCTCCAACAGGGGATGGGGTGAGGGGGAGATCCTCAACAATATCGAACCGCCGTTGCGGATCTGCCCTGAAGTCCGAAATGTGCTGCCCAACTATGCGCGCGGGTGGGAGTACAGCGAAGGCGGACGGGTGCTCACCCTCTATCTGCGCAAGGGGATAAAATGGTCGGATGGCCATCCCTTGACGGCGGATGATTACCTTTTCTGGTTCGAGCATATGCAGAGCAACAGGGATCTCACTCCCATTCAAAGCCCGCAGTGGGAGACGGCCGATATGCGGAAGATAGATGATTACACCGTAAGGTTCGAATTCGAGAAACCCAATCCCTTCTTTATCAAAGAGCTCGCCCATCATGGCGATTCCTATGTGCGCCCCAAACATTTCCTGAAACGGTACCACCCCGATTTTGTTCCGAAGGAAAGGCTGGAGAAGGAGGCGAAGGAGCACGGCTTCGAAGACTGGGTGGCGTATTTCGGAGAGATGCAATCCTCCACCAACCCCGATGTCCATTACCCGACTCTGCATCCCTACATCGTTGAAAGACAGGGATTGAATATCCTCATCGGCAGGCGCAATCCCTACTACCCCAAGGTCGATCCCGAAGGAAATCAGCTCCCTTACATAGATAGGATTCAGGCCCTCGTGGTGCAGGACCGGGAGATGATGACCGCCAAGGCATGTACGGGCCAGGCTACGATCGCAGGCACCCAAACGGAGACCTCCGATATCCCTCTGTTCAAGCGCGGGGAACAGAAATGCGGCTACAAGACGTACATCTGGAACCGTCTGCACGGCGTTGACGTGGCCATCCAGCCCAATCTGACATGCGAGGACATGATCCTGCGGAAGATCTTTCAGGATCCGCGTTTCCGGAAGGCTCTGTCGCTGGCAATCAATCGTGAGGAGGTAAATCAAACCCTCTATTTCGGCCATGCGACCCCGAGGCAGACAACCGTCATCCCTTCGAGCAAGTTCTATGAGAAGGGGTTTGCGACGGCCTATATCGAGCATGACCCGGACGAAGCGCGCCGGCTCTTAGATGAAATGGGCGTCGTCGATCGAAATGGCGACGGGATTCGGGACCGCCCCGATGGCAGGCCGCTGAACATCACTCTGGAGTGGACGCCGATGGAGACTCCCAAGGGCCCCACCATGGAGCTGGTTCTGGAACACTGGCGGGATGTGGGGCTGGATATCCGTCTCAAACAGGTCAGCGGTGGCCTGCAGAGCCAGAGGGCGAACGGCAACCTCATGCATATGACCCTGTGGCATGCCGACCGCACTACCGACATCCTCTTCCCGCCGGAACCGTTCTGGTTTGTACCCATGCACAGGGGCTGGGAGGTGTCCATCTGGCCGCTCTGGTCCCTCTGGTACCTCAAAAACGGTGAGAAGGGGGAGAAGCCGCCGGAGGAGATCGCGAAGCTGATCCGTTGGTGGGACGAGATGCGCACCACGCTTGATGAAGATAGACGTCTGGAACTCGGTAAGAACATCCTGCGCTCGCAGGCCGAGAACCTCTGGACGATAGGAACTGTGGGCTTGGCTCCGCATCCCATAGTTGTAATTGGCAACCTTCACAATGTACCTCAGAGGGGCTACTGGGGTTGGGATGACCGCTGGAGCTTTCCCTATCACCCCGAGACCTGGTACCTGGGTGAAGAATAATCGTGAGGTGCACCGGTGATTGGCTACATCATCCGACGTCTGCTTGGCATGATCCCCACGTTGCTGGTCATATCGGTCATTGCGTTTATCCTCATACAATTGCCGCCGGGAGATTTTCTGACTTCCCAGTTGCAGCAGTTACAGCAGCAGGGAGAGCAGATAAGTGAGGAGCGCATAGCCGCACTGCGGGCAAGATACGGATTGGACGAGCCTGTCCACGTTCAGTACGTGAAATGGATAACCAACTTCGTTCGGGGGGATATGGGTTATTCCTTCGAATGGAACAGGCCGGTGAACGAACTCATATGGGATCGGCTGGGCTACACCCTCGTCATCGCCCTGGCTTCCATGCTGTTCACGTGGGTGGTCGCCTTTCCTATCGGTATTTACTCCGCCTTGAGACAGTATTCGCTCCCGGATTATATCTTCACCACTGTCGGCTTCCTCGGACTGTCGACTCCCAGCTTCATGCTGGCCCTGGTTCTCATGTATATCGGATACGAGTGGTTCGGCGTCAGCGTGGGCGGGCTGTTCAGTCCCGAGTATGTCGCAGCTCCATGGAGCTGGGGCAAGTTCGTGAGTCTGCTGAGGCACGTGTGGATTCCCATGGTGGTCATCGGTATGGCGGGGACAGCGGGGCTTATCCGCATCATGCGTGCCAACCTCCTCGACGAGCTGCAAAAGCCCTACGTCATCACCGCCCGTGCCAAGGGAGTGGGCAATATCAGACTGATCCTGAAGTATCCCGTTCGAATTGCACTTAACCCTTTCATCAGCACCGTCGGCTGGATGCTCCCGAACCTGTTCTCGGGCGCCACGATTACCGCTGTGGTTCTCAGCCTCCCCACAACCGGCCCGCTCCTCCTGCGTGCGCTGAAGAGCCAGGATATGTATCTTGCGGGAAGCTTCATATTGGTACTCAGCTCTCTGACCGTTATCGGAACACTGATTTCCGATATTTTGCTGGCAGTCATAGACCCTCGCATACGCTATGAATAGCACGAATTCGAAAATAGGCGGATCCGGAAAAGCTGCCGGAGGAAGGGATAAAGTCACCGAAGCACTTTACGTGGCCTCTCAGTGGCGGCTGATGTGGTGGCGCTTCCGCCGGCATAAACTGGCGATAGTTTCCGCTTGCGTCCTGATCCTATTCTATACCATCGCTGTCTTCTGCGAATTCGTCGCTCCCTACGGTCCCCTCGAGCGCGATAGGCGCTACATCCAGGGTCCACCTCAGAGCATCCGTTTCGTGGATCATGAGGGGCGCTTCCACCTGCGGCCATTCGTCTACAGCGTGAGGCAGGAAACGGACTCCGAAAAGTGGCAGCGAACGTTCGTTGAGGACACATCGGTGCGGCATCCGATCTATTTCTTCACGCCGGGGACCGAGTACAAAATGTGGAAGCTTTTCAGGTCCAATCTGCACCTTTTCGGAACCAGGGAGGGACATATCTATCTCTTCGGAACCGACAAGCTGGGGCGCGACCTGTTCAGCCGTATCGCCTACGGAGCCAGGATCTCCCTGTCCATCGGACTGATCGGTGTGGTATTGAGCTTCATGTTCGGCATTATACTCGGTGGGATTGCGGGATACTACGGCGGAGTCGCCGATTATGTAATCCAGCGCATCATAGAGGTCCTGCGCTGTATCCCACAGATTCCGCTGTGGATGGCGCTGAGCGCGGCGCTTCCGGCACACTGGCCGCCGCGCTACATCTATTTCGGAATTACGGTTATCCTTTCCTTCCTGGGCTGGACCGGCCTGGCACGGGTAGTCAGAGGCAAGTTCCTATCCCTGAGGAATGAGGATTTCGTCGTCGCTGCCCATCTGTCCGGAACGGGTGAGGCCAGGATTATCTTCAGCCACCTGCTGCCGTCCTTCATGAGCCACATCATCACGTCCGCCACGCTGGCCATTCCCGGCATGATCCTCGGGGAAACGGCCTTGAGCTTTCTCGGGATCGGCCTTCGGCCTCCCATAGTGAGCTGGGGCGTCCTGCTGCAGCGGGCACAGAACTTACAGGCTGTCGCTATGGCCCCATGGCTTCTGCTCCTGGGGCTGTTTGTGATTATCGTCGTACTGGCATTTAATTTCGTCGGAGATGGGCTCAGGGATGCGGCTGATCCTTATTCGAGCGTTTAATAATTATTCGGTTGGATAGGAGGCTATTTCCCTCATTTGTAAGCATTTAGCCATCAGCGTTCAGCCTTTAGCCTTAGCTGACTGCTGAAAGCTGACCGCTAAATGCTTACTTCGTCAAATTAGCATCGTCTTTGGGTGAAAGGTATAACAAGAAAAGAATGGCATGATACTCGATGTGAAAAATCTGAAAGTGCGGTTCTACAGGGATGAAGGCACCGTAAAGGCCGTCAACGGTGTGGATTTCCGGGTCCACGAGGGCAAATCGATCGGCATCGTCGGGGAGAGTGGCTGCGGAAAGACGATCACCGCGTATTCGCTGCTGCAGATATTGCCGCCTACCGGAAAGATCACTTCCGGCGAGATCCATTTCAAAAAGGCTGACGGCAGTGTCAGGGATCTGATCCGGCTCGATCCAAACGGCAGAGAGATGCGGAGGATCCGCGGTGGGGAAATCGCCATGATCTTTCAGGAACCCATGACGGCCTTCAGTCCGGTCCACACGATCTGCAGCCAGATCTCGGAGGCCATCCTGCTTCATCAGAACCTGGGTAAACGCGCCGCCCGGGAACGGGTCATAGAATTGCTCGGCCTTGTGGGGATTCCCACACCGGGAGAGAGGATCGATGATTACCCATTCCAGCTCAGCGGGGGAATGCGCCAGAGGGCGATGATCGCTATGGCGCTTGCGTGCAGTCCACGGGTGTTGATTGCCGACGAGCCGACGACTGCACTGGATGTTACGATCCAGGCACAGGTTCTGAGGCTGATAAAGAGGATGCAGGAGGAGTTTAACCTTTCACTCATCCTGATTACCCACGACCTGGGGGTGATCGCACATATGGTCGACCATGTATATGTGATGTACGTCGGCCGCGTGGTGGAGGAAGGTCCGGTCCTTGATATATTCGATCACCCGCAGCATCCCTATACCAGGGCATTGCTGAAATCCATT
>CAZTBA010000277.1:0-8317 GCA_964611725.1 uncultured bacterium | reverse complement strand
CAGTGATATTGGAGCCTCTTCCCCCCGGTGCCCCCCATCAGGCATATGGGGGATAATCACCCGAAATGTGAGATGTAAGGAGTTCATTTGGGTTGAGCAGGTCGATGAATCTTGGCATCTCTACTTCCATCTTCCGGGGTGAATGCCTGACCCGAGGACATCTTGAGAAAGTCGTTCGGTGTGGTTTTCGTCACGTGGAGCTGACCTGCGCGTCCGACCGACTGGACGTGACCGACAGAAAACAGGTCAACGAACTGGCAGCCGCGCTGGCCGACCTTGGGCTGGCATGTCCGGTGGTACATGGAGTCGACGATTTCAGTCTGGGGTTACCTGACAGCCCAAATCGCAGAGCCTTGCTTGATCTGATTCACCGTACGTTGGAAGCAGCCGCACGGTTCGGCGCTCGCACCTATATCGTTCACGATCGCCTCCAGCCGGGGAACCCGTCAACCGGGATCTGCTTCCGGGAAACCTTGCCGCTGGTAATCTCCCATGCATGGCCACTGGGAATACAGTTGGCCATTGAGGTGATCCCGCCACGCTGTCAGGTGCAGACGCTGTCCCAACTGTATGGCTTCGTCCGCGAATTCCCTGCAGATAAGGTTGGGATTTGCGTGGATGTCAACCACGCTAACCTGGAGGGGGCCGATCTCTTTGCCGATTTGAGAGCTGTTTCAGATCGAGTCATTGCCTTCCATCTATCGGACAATGATGGTATGGATGAACGTCACTGGCCACCAGGGAAAGGCGTGATCGACTGGGGGCGATTGGCTTCGATGATAAAGGGAATAGACCGGGATATCGTCCCCATTTTGGAGGTAAGGGCATCTCTGGACGATCAGGAGTTTCTGGAGGCTGTGTCCTGGGTAAGAGGGTTACTGACATAATGAGGTATATTCCGGAGGCTCTTATGCCACAGTAACGATGGCAGATGTTTTTTCTTGCTAAGCTATGAAAGGAGATCATTGTGAAGATTACCAAAGTAGAAACACTTCGATTACCTTCTAATATCGACTATTGCTATGTCCTGATCCACACCGATGAAGGGATCACAGGATTGGGAGAAACATATCATGACTCTTTCCCGCCTGAGCAGGTGATACATCATAGATTTGGCCGGGACATCCTCCTTGGGAGCGATCCCAGAAATATCGAGCAGCTCTGGTCCCTCATGTTCCGCAGAAGTTCTTTTCACGGCAATCAGGGGGCCGAATTACGTGCCATCAGTGCAATTGATATGGCACTGTGGGATATACTAGGCAAGCTGCTTGAAGTGCCAATCTATCGTTTGCTCGGAGGTGCCTGTCGGGAAATGGTGCCGGTCTACTATAGCGGCATTTACGATGGCATCGAGACCTCTCGCCAAGCCTATAGCGATTGGTCGAAGCAATGTATGGAGATGGGCTGGAAGGCTGGCAAGACGGCCCGGTTCTTCGGGGATTTCTATCCCATGGACATGCGGGATCACCCCTTCGGCCATGCGTCCGGACATCTAAGCCTCGAGGATCTTAATAAAGGGGTGGAACGCTTCGAATGGGTAAGGGATGCTGTGGGAGACAAATTTGAGATTGCACTTGACCTACATGCCTCGTTCAACGTACCAAGTGCCATCCGTATCTGTCGAGCCATAGAGGACTTAAATCCACTCTTCGTCGAGGAGCCTCTACAGCCACATAATGTTGCAGCTCTGAAGGAGTTATCTCGCTCGGTTCGTGTGCCAATTTGCACGGGAGAGAGACTCTTCAGCCGTTGGGCGTTCCGCGATTTATTGGAACAGCAAGTATGTGATTACATAATGCCCGATCTCGCATGGACCGGTGGTATCTCTGAAGTGAAGAAGATTGCACATATGGCCGAGACCTATTATTTGCCGATCAATCCGCATAATTATGGACCATTGACCTGTATGGCACTAACCCACGTGATGGCAAGCGTACCCAATGCCAACTACCTGGAGCTCGTTCAACATGAAGTAATAAGGTGGAATCCATTCCTGGATGAGCCTATTGAAGTAAAAAACGGGGCGCTTGACCTTCCTACCCGGTCCGGATTGGGTCGCGAATTGAATCCAGCCTGTCTGAAAGAAGCACAACGAACGGTAGTCTAAGAAGTACATCGAACGTCCAACAGGTCGGTGATAATATATAACAGGGATAGGAGAAAGTATGTTAACAGTAATTCACACCGATGATATGCATGCAACCTGGAACGGGCTGCCGAGGCTTGCGACAGTTGTAGAGCACTTTCGCCGGACGGCCAAGCCCACGCTGTTTCTGGATGGCGGCGACATGAGCACATCCCCGGGATGGAAACGGTCGGATGCAGTGATGCCTTTCCTCCGTGAACTACGCTGGGATGCTGTGGCTCTTAGCGACAGTGAGGCATCGCTATCCGGAAGCTGTCCCGATCAACTGCGGATGTTACAGCAGGTAGGCGATCATGCCCTCGTCTGCAATATAGCTCCGCTGCTGATCGGAACAGAACCCTATGTCTTCTATCAAATGGAGGATCTCCGGGTTGCCATCTTCGGACTGACACAGACACGAACGGACGAGCAAAATAAACGTATCGAAGATCCCGATATCTTCGAGGTGACGGAGCGGGTCGTGCGTATGCTTCGACCGGAGGCGGATATCCTGATAATGATCGGTCATCTGGGCCTCGGCATAGATTGTCAGATTGCCGAGAGGGTCGAAGGGATAGACCTGATAGTGGGGGGACATTCCCATCACCGTCTGATCCGGCCCTTCCGGGTGGGGACAGCATTGATTGGCCATTCTGCGGATCTGACAATGGTGGCCGGGAAGATGACAGCAGACACTGATGGTGGGAAAGTGACTACTGATAGCCAGATGATATGGCTTGGCCAGGACGATTTTGTGGAGACCTTCGGAGATGAAACTGCCTGGCGGAACCGTCTGCTCGACATTGTAGGTGCTTCCGAACCGGAACTTACCGAGCGGCTGGCCACGTGCGATGACCTTTGGGGGGACAACTGGCGGGAGAACGCCATGGCAAATTACGTGGCCGACCGGCTTCGTGAGGCATTCGGCACTGAACTGGTGGTAATAGAAAGCCACTTCGCCTCGCCCCAGTGGCGTGATGAGATCACCCGATGGGATCTTCAGTCCAGTATTAACGGCATATATCCTTACTTTTACCACGTTGAGATGACCGGTGCGCAGATCCGAAAGCTTTTCGATGATCGAACCTATTACCGTGGCGATCGGGAGCATCTGTCTGAGGAAAGGTTCGCCCAGTTCGAATCATGCCTCCAACTGCCAGGGGCTCCATATCATCTATCAGGTGGACGCGTAACTATCGACTTAAACTGTCCGCCGGGAGAAAGACTGGTAGACCTGGAAGTCGGCGGAAAAGCCGTAGATGACGAACGAACATATCTTGTGACAGTTTCCGAAATCGCATCGGCCGGATCGTCTTGGGTGCGACAGATCTATCGTCGCGAACGGAAGTTCTTCGACGTAATCAAATGGTTGGAGACGGATTTGCGGCGACGGGGGCACCTTGAAGCTCTGATAGATGGGCGTCTTCGGGTAATTGAAAGGATGTCTGAGTAGGGGGATTACGATGAACAAGGCGCATAGAATCACGATCTTGGGTACCGGGTTAATCGGTACGTTCTATACGATGACGCTTCATGGTCAGCGTGGCCGCGATCAGGTTCATGTCATATACTCGCGTACTAAGGAACGGGCGGAGCGCTTTGCCGAAGAATGGGGAATTCCCAGATGGACAACCGATTTGACCGAAGCAATCAACGCCCCGGAGACCGATGTAATCATCATCGGCATTCCCAACAACCTACACAGGGAAGCCGTGTTGATGGCCGCTGAATCGGGTAAAGCTATCCTGTGTACAAAACCCCTGGGACGAAACGCAGTCGAGGCTAAGGAGATGCTCGATGCGGTTGAGAAAGCCGGCGTGTTCCATGGTTACCTTGAAGATTTGGTTTATCCCCCCAAAACACTCAAGTCACTGGAGTCGGTCAGAAAAGGTGCCCTCGGAAAAATCCTTTGGGTGCGCTCCCGCGAAACGCATCCTGGCCCCCATAGTTCCTGGTTTTGGGATATGGAACAGGCAGGAGGCGGCGCGATTATTGATATGGGCTGTCACTGCATCGAAATCATCCGAAGTTTTGTCGGCAAAGGCAATAGGCCCGTCGAAGTGATGTGTTGGGCAGACACACTTGTCCATCCGATTGAGGCCGAAGATCATGGAATTGGCCTGGTCCGTTTCGAGAGTGGTGCAGTGGGACAGTTTGAAGTAAGCTGGGCATTTCGTGGCGGTATGGACTTACGAGATGAAATCGCTGGCACCGAAGGTACCATCTGGCTGGATCATTTCTTGAGAACCGGTTTTGAGATGTTCACAACTGTCGGGCGTGGCGGCTATATTGCCGAGAAGGCGGAGGCTGAAACTGGCTGGCTTTTCCCGGTAGGTGATGAAGTTCACGAACTCGGATATAAGCATATGTTCTCGGACATGTTCAATGCTCTGGATAGTGGCAACGAACCGATGGAAACCTTCTACGATGGTTATGTCGTCAATGCCATCATCGACTCCTGTTACCGATCATCGAAATCCAAACGTTGGGAACCGGTCGAGCTCGAGGTATGGCGCGGGGGAGGTGAATCGGGGGATATAGGTATCTCCGCAACTGTGATTGATGAGCAATATTTGCTGGTTAAGGAGGAGCGAATGCCCGATGGACGAACAAAGCTTATTCTGAGAGAAAGAGAGAGTGGCAAAATAGTACAGAAAATCGTAGAAGATGAGTAAAACCACGAGCGTGGATCAGGGAATGATCGCTATCTGCCACCACATCGAATTGCCACCCTCAGGCGGCACTGATTGAGCTCTCTTCATATTGCATAGTTTCCAAGGAGGGGTACTCTATGAGTTCGATAAAGGTTGCTTTGCTCCAGATGACCGCATGCGGCAACGATCAGGATGCTAATCGATCGAAAGGAGATGAGTTCTGCCGTCAGGCAAAGAAAATGGGGGCAGATATTGCCCTGTTCCCGGAAATGTGGAATATCGGTTATACCCCGTATAAATCCGATCAAGAAAATGCACGGGAAATCTGGCAGGCACAGGCAATAGGTCGGGAGGATAGCTTTATCAGCCATTTTAAGATGCTTGCCAAAGAACTGAACATGGCCATCGCGCTAACCTATCTTGAGGCCTGGGAAGGTTCGCCAAGGAATTCAGTTTCTTTGATTGATCGTAACGGGAAAATAATAATGACTTACGCTAAGGTCCATACATGTGATTTTGGCTTGACGGAGTCCTCTTGTACACCGGGAGATGATTTCTACGTATGTGACCTCGATACTGAAAAGGGTGAAGTAAAAGTTGGTTCAATGATATGTTACGACCGCGAATCTCCGGAAAGCGCAAGGATCCTGATGTTGAAGGGGGCGGAGATCATCCTGACTCCAAATGCCTGCGAACTGGAAGATCTCCGTATCAGCCAATTCAAAACGCGGGCGTATGAGAATTCCCTTGGGGTTGCAATGACAAATTATGCATCGCCCCAGAATAACGGGCATTCTGCGGCTTTTGATGCGGATGGATCTCTTATCGTTGAAGCAGGAAAAAGCGAAGGTTTATATATGGCACAATTTGATATTGATAAGATGAGGGAATATAGGGGAAAAACTATCTGGGGGAACACCTTCAGGAGACCCCATCGCTACCATCTATTGATATCACCTGACGTCGAGGAACCATTTATTAGAAATAATGCATTTGGTGAGAGGTTTGATCGTACGAAGAGATAGAAGCTCAATATAGTTCTTTGCCACAGTTGATTCATGGAGACGTCGAGGGCTCTGGAGGTAGCTGGCATCGGGTGGTGTGACTGTGATAATGATGTCCCGGCATAACAATTCAGGGAGTTGGCAATGAGGTCTTTCAATGCAACACTCTCGGATGACATCTTGACTGTAGAGAACAGCCGCATAAGACGGCGTTACCGTTGGAACGACGGAAATATTATCAGTCACGAAATTTTGGACAAGGGAAGCGGACATTTATGGGAATTGGCCGGCGATAAGCCGGATCTATCGTTCCCCGGTGTGGCTGGTGATCCCGGGGCGTGCTATTTTTCCGTCACAGAGTCTCCGGCAAACCTTGTTTCTCCATCCCATGGGAGAGTTGATGTCTGCTTTCGTATAGGGGGTTTGGAGGTGCGCAGGGTCTTTCGTGTCTATCCGGATTGTCCCGCCATCGCTTGCGATCTCTACATCCGGGGAAAGACATCGGCTTCCTGGCGGACTTCTTTGCCCGAGGCAACAGACTCAGGGAATGTTGAAAATATGAATGTCCTGAGTGAGGGAGAGATTCAAGCGACTGTGATGGAACGCATCGCTTCGCGAAAACATCACTTGAAGCTAAGCTGTATACAGTTTTTCGATATCACCGACGGGCGCAACAACCTCGTCAATTCCCGTACGGTCGTTCCCTATCGCAAGGGGGCCATACTCACGGGTAACCTCCTTTTCATCGAGGATGTTCTTTGTGACTCCGGCCTCTTTATCTTGAAGGAGGCACCGTGTTCGGATGTACAGCTCGCATGGGCGGGTTGTGATTTTATCTGTGGAGGATGGGGAAAAGAAATCAAACTTGTCGGCATCGGTGTCGAAGCGGAAGATCTGATCGAGAACGAGTGGACACGTTGTTACGGGTTTGTGACGGGGGTAGCGTCAGGAGGGGAGTATGGCTTTATCTCGTCCCTGCGATCCTATCAGAGGAACATCAGGATACATGAAGGCAGGCGGGACCACATGATTCTGCTTAACACCTGGGGGGACAGAGGACAGGATACCCGCATCGGCGAATCGTTTGCATTTGCCGAGCTCGATGCTGCGAGCAGGCTTGGGATCACCCACTTTCAATTGGATGACGGATGGCAAAAGGGCCGTTCTTCGAATTCCGCCTTTGAAGGTGGGGCGTTGAGCGATATCTGGGATAAAGAGGGCTATTGGACCGTCCATCCCGAGAGGTTCCCGAATGGCCTTGCGCCAGTGGTAAAGAGGGGCAGGGAACTCGGGGTCGAATTGGGAGTGTGGTTCAATCCCAGCAAAGATAACAGTTACGAGCACTGGCAGGAGGATGCCGGGGTTCTGATCGAAATGTACCGAAAGTACGGGATTCGAACCTTCAAGATCGATGGCGTTGAAATTCCAGATAAGCAATCGGATGCTAACCTTCGAGCCATGTTTGACACTGTTTTGAATGCCACCAATTATGAAGCCATATTCAATTTGGATGTGACGGCTGGTCGCAGATTCGGTTACCATTACTTCAATGAATACGGGAACATATATCTCGAGAACCGTTATACTGATTGGGTGAATTATTACCCTCATTGGACCTTACGAAATCTCTGGATGTTGTCACGCTATGTACCACCGCAAAACCTGCAGATTGAGTTTCTAAATAAATGGAGAAACTCCGAAAAATACGGTCCGGATGACCCCCTGGCACCGGCACGTATTCCATTCGACTATTGCTTTGCAATCACCATGATGGCCCAACCCATAGCATGGCTCGAGGCGTCCAACCTGCCTGAGGATGCGTTCGATATCGCGCCAATCATACGGCAATACAGACAGTATCAGGAGAGTATTCACTCAGGTACAATATTCCCAATTGGTGAAGAGCCTCAGGGCACTGCATGGACTGGTTTTCAATCTATCTTAGACGACTGCAACGGCTATTTTCTTGTTTTCAGAGAACTGAACGATAAAGAACATGAGCACCTCCGTGTATGGAGCATGTCGGGTAGAAAAATAGATTGCAAAGCCCTTATCGGACACGGTGAAGATTTTGGGAATGTTGTTACAGATGATGGCAGGATAAAATTTGGATTGCCCGGACCGTTTTCATTTGCGCTCTACAAGTATGGATCGGATATGGTCGAAAAGAAGGAGGTGTCCGTTGATTAAACTTGCCATTGACGGGGGAGAGCCTGTGAGAACAAAGCCTTTTCCTCCACGCACTCCATTCGACGAGCACGAGGTGGAACTGGTAACGAAAGCTATCCGTTCTCAGAATCTCTTTGGGTTGGGTGGCCCGATGGTCGGCGAATTTGAGAAGCGATTTGCAGATCTCTATAAGGCTAAACATTGTGTGGCGTCAACTTCAGGTACCGCTGCCATCCATGTTGCGATCGGCACCATTGATCCGGAGCCAGGTGATGAGATTATCACAGCTCCGATCACGGATGCCGGCACTGTGGTGCCTATCCTCTATCAGAATGCGATCCCTGTCTTTGCTGATGTGGACCAAA
>CAZTBA010000276.1:0-8349 GCA_964611725.1 uncultured bacterium | reverse complement strand
CCCATAGACCTTACCAAGAACTCCCTATATCCCTTCGTGATGTGACCTGCGGGCAGATTCAGGTTTCCAAACCGGAGTGCGTTCACCACCTGATCCAGGGGGAGCGCTCTGGCCTCCAATTTCGCTTCGTCCACCCTCACCTGGATCTCGCGTACCAGTCCGCCCATCAGTGTCACGGAGGCTACGCCCTCCAGGCGCTCCAAGCGCCCCTTTACCACATCCTTCAAAAGCTGTCGGAGCTGGAGCGTGCTCATATCTTCTGCGGTCACACCATAAAACATCACCGGCATCATAGAGATATCGAACTTGACTACCAAGGGCTCCGTGACGTCCTCCGGCAGAAAGTCCCGGATCAAGCCGACCCCATCCCGGATGTCCTGAGCCGCGAAATCGAGGTTCGTGCCCCATTCGAACTCTACCATCACCACCGAGACGCCCTCCTGGGAGAACGAGTTGACGGATTTCACGCGGTTCACCACGCTCACCGCCTCCTCTACGGGCCTCGTAATCAGGTTCTCAATATCCTCCGAGGAAACGCCGGTATACTGGGTCAGCACAGATACCACAGGATAGTCCATCTCTGGCAACAGATCCAGACCCAATCTGCTGAACGCGATTCCTCCGAGGACGAGCACAATCGAGATCAACATAGTGACCGTCACGCGCTTGTTCACAGAAAATTCGGGTAAATTCATGGCACCTCCCTCATCCTGAATTTCACCACTCCACCTTTACCCCATCCTTCAGTCCGTAATTTCCCCTTACGATGACTTTTTCCCCCTCCTGTACCCCCTCAACGATCTCCACCACTCCTCTACTGCTCAAGCCTAACTTCACCTCCCTCATCCTGGCCATATCTCCATCGGCCACAAAGAGGACAAACATACCTTTTCGTTCGAGCACGCTCCTCTCCGGGACGAGCAAGACCCCTTTGTGAACCAGGAGGTACAGCTCCATCCTCGTATACATTCCAGCCTTTAGGGTCCTATCCTCGTTCGGAACGGCTACTTCCACCTTGAAGGTTCTGCTCATCGGATCCGCGGCAGGATGGACACTCGACACTTTTCCATAGAATGTCCTCTCCGGATAGGCGTCCACCGTAACGTGGGCCTCCTGCCCAATGCTGATCTTCCCCATATCATTCTCCGAGGCATGGACCTCGATCTTAACCTTAGATAGATCCATTAGTGTAAGAACTGACGGTCCCTGGGGACCTGACATCGCAGGGTTTATGTACTCCCCTTCGTTCATATTCCTTTCGGTTACGATCCCACTGAAGGGCGCCTTCATGACGGAGATCTCAAGCTGATGCCGGGCCAGTTTTAACCCGGATTCTGCCTGCTGAAGCTGGGCCTTCGCCGCCTCATAGGCCAATTGAACCTTCTCATATTGCTGAGGGGAGACTGTACCCCTCTGGCGCAGCTCCTGTGTCCTTTCCCAGTCCTTCGAGGCACTGTGGAAGTTTGCCTGGGCAGCGACCAGACCTGCCTCCGACTGTTCGAACTGCAACCGTGCCGTGCGGGTATCCAACTCCGCTAAAACCTGGCCTTGCTTTACCCGGTCGCCCTCCCTTACATAGATTTTGGCGACCTTCCCCGGAATATCCGGAACAACTTTGACCTCTCTCCATGGCTTGATGCTGCCTGTGTACGAAAGCCAGGTGCTGATGTCCCCCCTCACAACCTGCGCGACCTGGACAGGTGTAGCCGCCGTGGATTTCGCCTCCAATTCCCCCACCCCTTCATCCCTCCCACACCCCATGAACAGACTCGCGCCCAGAAACACCAGCCAAACGATCCCGATCCAAACTATACCTTTCACCAAATGTCTCCTTTGTTAGTATATGTGCCATTCAATTTCGACAAGATCGGAGCTTCCTCGTCAATTCTGCCTATTTCACCCCATCCTTCACCTTTTTCGCATCCTCCTCGATCTATCTTACCAAAACTCCCATCGCCTTTTCCAACATTGCCTTAGCAACATTATGATCCGCCAACGCTTGAACGTGTTCCATCTTCGCCTGTATCAGCATGGTATTGGCGTCCAACAGATCGGTGTTGGTAGCCATCCCCTGCTTGAATTTCTCCTGGGTCACCCGGTAGTTTTCCTCAGCCTGTTCCACGTTCTTCTGTGCAACTTCGATCTTCTCCTGGGCCTCTTGAAGGAAGAGATAGCTCTGCGTAACTTCGAGAGTGATACCATCACGCAGTTGCCGGGAGCCCTCTTCCATCTGCCGTAAACCGTGCTTCGCCTGGGAAGTTTGATAGTAGATCGCCCCCCAGTCGAAGATATTCATCTCTACCGCCAGGGTCACATCCCAACTGTCATACCAGTTCCACTTGTTCGTACGGTCGGGCCTTTTGTAGTTATAGTTGCCAACGAGAAAAACGCTTGGGAGCCACTGTGCCCTTGAGACAGACACAGCCTTCCGGCCTATCTTCAGGTTATATTGCATCGCCTTTATCTCAGGACGCTCTTCAAGGGCCTCATTGACAGCGCTCTCGAGTCCGACAGGAGGGATTGGTTTATACTCCAATTTTGCTTTCAGAACAACCTCCGTATCGAGTGGGATCCCAAGGCCGCTCAGGAAAGCGGTCTTGGCTATCCTAACACCATTGGCCGCCCTTATCGTCATCAGCCTTGTGTCCGATAGCTGCACCTTCGCCTTCAGAAGATCATTCTCGGCTATCATACCTACCTTATACATATTTTCCAGGTCCCTGACATGAGACTTCATCTGCTCAAGGGCTTGCTCACTTACCTTCTCGAATTCCTGTGCCTTGAGCACCTCGTAGAAAGTATTCTCCACATTGAAAATAACATCTGACCTGGCCTTCTGGTAGTTGAACTCCTCCGCCCGGGCACCATATCTTGCCATACTGTAACCATTCATGATCCTAAAACCCGTAAACAAGGGCTGTTGGACGGAAATGGCAGAGTTGTACATATCATCATCGCCTATCTTTATCTCGGCTGGCGTACCCGGGGGGAGCATTGGAAAATCACCCAGAGACATGGACGGTGCTTCATCGAGTCGGGTGTAGCTTCCATTTGCACTCACCTGAGGGAAAAGCCCAGCCCTTGCTTCACCTACCTTAGCCCTGGACTCCTTTACCTTAGCATTTGCGATCGCCAGAGAGCTGCTTTTCTTCAGGGCGATCTGGATACTTTCCTCCAGCGTCAGCTCCATTTTCTCCCTTCCGAAGCTTCGCGTAGTGCAGGACAGTGAAATTGAGACGCTCAGAATTAAACACAGCCACCGCATACTCTCCTCCTAATGTGTGAAAATCGATACCGAAATTTGAACCAGATTTCCATAAGGACAAAAGGGCTTCCCCTATGAATTAGATATGCCTGCCCCTTTCAAAAACAGTTCCATTATAACAGGTCCCGTCTCCAGAAGGGAATCTTTCCTCCCCAGGAGTATCCACTGCCTGATGAAGGAGTGTATTATCCCTATCAGAGCTGTCGCCAGGGTTGAAGGGTTTATATCTTTAAGCATCCCCTTGGAGACCCCCTCTTTCATTACTTCCTCAATCACGTTCAGATATTTCAGTATCCTTTCCCTCAGCTCTCCCTTCAATCTGCCCTCCGTCTCAGCTTCAAGCCTCGGGTGTTCGGAAGCTATTATCTGGAAGAATTCTTTATCCCTCTCGAAGAAAGAAAGATGCGAATTAACTAAACTTTCAATCTTATCCTGTACATCAGTAGATTCTCCGACAACTTCCCTTATCTTCCCCTCCAGTTCGTCCGTTATCTGTCGGATAATCGATAGAAAGAGATCCTCCTTGCTGTCGAAATAGAAATAAAGAGCCCCCTTGCTGAACTCGGCTTCCTGGGCGATCTCATCTATGGTCGCAGCGGCGAAACCTTTCTCAGCAAACACCCTCTTCGCCGCCTCCAGGATCTCCCCACGGTGCATTGCCTTCTCTCTTTCCCTCCTTGTTCCCTTCTGAATCATCCATATACCTCCTCTCATGATAACGTAAATAAATGTTTTTGACTGAACGGTCAGTAATAAAATAAAAAGTCGAAAGATTGTCAAGTTTCTTTGCGGAAGTTGATGGGAAAGTGATTGCCGTACAGTCTGAGTGGCTTTGCCATGTCCACTTAGATAGTTAGCGTAGGGATAACAGAAGTCAAGAAAATAATCGAGGAGCGATCTTTGAACCCAAAGAGATCCTGAAATGAATTCAGGATGACGATAGAAGACGCTGTTTCTGGTGAACTGCCAAGGCAAATCCAGTAGACTGTCACGCTGAACTTGCTTCGCCATCTCCTAAAAAGCAGATTGAACAATATAGATAAAGGGGATATTTCATTATGTTGTTATATATACTGGACTCCCATTAATTTTCAGGGTAAGATAGCCCCCTGCCAGCGATTCATGTCGAGCTTGCCCCATCATATCAGTAATTTCAGCTTTGCCTCCATTAAGGGCCAATCTGATCTGATGTCCTTCATCAATCGTCCATGCCACAACCTTTTCCGTTCCACCTTTCCGAAACAGGAGGACATAGTCGGACGTATCACCTGTATCAATCCGCTCGACCAACCTGTAACGGTCCAACTGCTCCACCAGCACCTTCATAGCACGGTATGCAGGCTTTGGGGACAGATCATTGAAGACAGTCCCGAAATTGTGCTCCTTCTCATTGGGGTCCGTGCCATCGTTGCGCCAGTCATACCAGATGCTGAGCTGGAACCCTATCAACATGTTGCTGAGCATCTGTCTCACCAGATACTGGGCCTGTTGCTCCAAAGACACCTTGACAGCGGAGTATCCCCATTCCCCCGAAATTAAGGGGATAGACTTCTCCCGAGGTGCGTATCGGGCTATCACATCCTGCAGTGCGGAATACGCGGAGGACACGGTCTCGGGCGGTTTACTCCTGTAGGGATGAACAGAAACGACATCTATATGCTCCAAGAGACCAAACTGACACGATGCCTCAAGGAACTCCAGGTCGATCATGGAAATTGCAGGGGCTACGACGAGTGCCTCAGGATCGGCTTCCTTTATGGCATCCGCTGTACGTATCGCCAGTGCTGTGTAGTGCTCCGGATTTGGCTTCGGCTTCCAGAAGCCGGTACCATTCGGTTCATTCCATATCTCCCAGAGGACTCCCCTGTCCTGGAAATGTGCGGCGGCTTTCCCTGCAAATTTCGCGAAGGCACAACGCCCTTCATCACTGTGCGGTGCCAGACCATTGTCATAAAACGGATTGCCGTAATCGAATATGAGAAGCGCCCGTATTCCCTTCTCATCCAGGGCGCTTAACAGATGTTCATAACCCGTGAAATTGTAAACTCCCTTTTCCTTTTCCACCACAGACCATTGAAAATCCATGCGGATGAACTTAAATCCCGCAGAAGCCAAAACCTCCACCTCCGTACTGTCCGGTTCTACAAAGTGGACGTTAACCCCAAACGGATGAGATATCACCTGTGGAGGCAGTCCACCGACCTTTGCATCCTCCGATCCGAATTCTCCCATATCACCGCCCTTTGTGTCTGTATGATTCCCCATCTACCCATTGATCCAATATCAACATAATTTTTAAGGCACTCGTATCCTGTAACTTACATATTTTATTTAATCTCAAATATCACCTCAGATACTGTTCCGGTGAACCAGTCGACCGTCTGGAGTTCCCACATCCCAGGCTCTTCGTTAAGTGCCACAGGAATTCTGAGAGTTGCTTCTCCTCCCTCCACAGTCAACACCTCATCTGTCCACGGAGCATCAGTTCCGTCCGGCATCACCCCTTTGAACCAGACAGGGTGGGCTAAGTTATCCTCAGTCTCAAGTTTAACGACCAACATATCACCTTGTGCCACAGACTTATCTACGGATAATTTAACAGGTTTTATAGGATCTGGACTGAGGATCACGAACTCGGCCCTACCCACAGGAACCTCCAGATCTATTCCTTTGACATGGCTTCTACTCCGGGCAGTCTCTTCACGGATTACGTGTGTATATCTGGGTGATTTCCATTGCAGGTGCACACGTGCCGGTAGAGGCATCCTTGCCCCATCGTGGAAGCCTGTGGGGTAGTGGAATAGCCCAATAAGTTCAAGTTCTCCTCGCTTCCAACGGACCATCTCAACACGCGGGGGAATTGGATCATCGGTTCCTTTGATCTTGACAGGACATTTAACCCCCGCGCCTTCCAGAAGCTCCGCCAATTCGCTGCGCAGCTCAGCACCCCAGGGCGTATCACGTCCATCCTCAATCTCCCCACGAGGCCGTTCATAACGGGCGAGATCATACTCGAAAAGGATCCCGTCACCACTGGCAAAAAGCTCAGCAAGCTGTGATTCAGGCAGCGGGGCAAGGTGATGATCGAAGCTCCCGGGGATTGTATCCGCAACCACAACACCACCCCGGGAAGCGAACTCTTCGATCATCCTCGTGGCTTCAGGGTCAAGAGCGTGGGTTTGCGGAAGCCAGAGGACCTTGAACTCTCCTTTGTCAAGCACCCCGTTTATAACCTGATTTTCGGTAATGTATTTATACTGCAATCCGATGTCTTCTATAGCTGCCTGGAGCCCGCGGTGTGCCACCTCACAGGCTTTATCGAACATCCCACCTATGGCACGGGGTGCAAGCGCAGCGGCAAGGGAATGATAGATTGCTATCCCATCGTGCTGTCGTTCCGCGCCCATGAGCCAGTCGCCTACCCCGTAGCGGATCGCTCTCATCTCTTCGGTCAGCTTGCGCGTTGTGGGGTAGTAATCGAGATCAGGCGCCAGAAACCCCATAAACTGCCCGATGTTATCCCATCTCCACCAGAAGAGGGCTGTGGAGCCGTTGGAGATGATCCTCATCGCGTTACCAACTATGGGTACATCCTCATGCTCATAGCCGATCCAGTTCGACCGGGGATACCCTGGCGGAGCTATCGAATGTAGTATCTCATCTGCCGGCCCGGGGTACGGATTCCAGAAGCCATTTGTACGCACGATTCCTTCTATGTCATCGGTGAAACCTCCCGCGCCCTCAAAACCGGTGAGCGCTTTCGGATCAAGCTCCTCGAAGGCACGGCCGAAACGTGCGCAAAGCTCGAGGTAGTTGTGACGTGCGAACCTCTGCCTGTCGAACCAGCGTGCGCTCAGACCCTTTTCGAGTGCCGCCTCCTCCAGCGCCAGTTCCCGTCCTTCTTTTATACCGTACCCTATGAGATCGACTTCATCGAAAGATCCGTAGCTGCTTCTCCAACTTGCGTTCAGTCTGGCGACATCGCCGTACTCTCCGGCAAGCCACCTGCGGTAAGCCTCCATATCCGAGGGATCGGTACTTGCACCGAGCGTCGTCGTCTCATCCCCGAGGGAATAGACATAGACCCCGTGTTCCCTGGATGGACCATACCGGCTGACGATCCCGTTTATATGCTCCGAGATGGCGGCCTCATCGTTCCAGGAGAAGGATTCCATGCGGCCGTTCCCATAATATCTATCGAGTATGCGTGTCGTATACGGGATCTGTGACCATCCGTGGGCCGCTATGGTGTTCAGAGGAGATCCTCCCCTGAGGTTGATGTTGAAGCCCGCCTGTGCCATGCGCTGTACAGCGTAGTAGCCGAGCACATCTCCGGGGGCATCCCACATAACCATAGCGAACCCGCTGCGGTTGCGGTGGGTCACCTTAAAGTAAGTCTCACTGCATGTAAGCTCCCTTCCGTCACGTATCCACAGAGCTTCAAGACGGACCCAGAGTGGCCAGTGTTCGGCAGCTATGATTTCGGCTTCGGACATGCCATCAGATTCCGGAGATTTCTCAGCACGCCATATAATCCTCCCATAGGGATCTCGGGCCTGAAACACGATCTTATCACCATTCGCACGCTCTCCTTTTATCCTGTCGGTAACCCTCAGGACGTCCCCTGTCTCGATGAAATCGCGATCTGACGAAAGATCCATTGAGAAGTCCCCATCGACCGAAAATGGCACACAGGCAAATCCCTTTGAGCCATCGGGATCAAAGGAACGCATTTCGATCATATAACTTCCTATCCTGAGCCATGGCAGTTCCACATCTACAGACCATATACCATCCTTCTCCGTAATTTCCGTTACTAAGGGGACACGTTCACCATCGCTCAGGCGCCGTACCACAGCTTCCCATCTGACCCCGTTTTGAGAACCCTTCAGATGAAGTGCGGTTTTCGAGCCGGTAGAACCCAGTGAAACGGACATCCCATCGACTGGTACACCGATAACGCCTGCACTCACGTCACGCCCTGCGGCCCACATTATTGTGCGTCCAACAAATGCGCTCCAGTACTCATATTTTGCCAGGTTCTCCCAGGAAAACGGAAGCTTCGGTGTCAGACAGCCCTGGCC
>CAZTBA010000275.1:6888-8397 GCA_964611725.1 uncultured bacterium | reverse complement strand
TGACAACTTTAACCGTCTCTCCTACTTAACAACACTTAAAAGGGAGACTACCTGAAATTTGCAAAAATCAAATACGTTTGGTGCAAAAAGCTATCCTATCTTTATTCGAGGGATCAGCATTGGAACTTCTCTCATATATTCTTCATAGTCTTTCCCGAATTCTTTTAACAGCAATTTTTCTTCATGTTTTGAGATAAAATAATAAAAAGCAATGATAAAAATCCAGATAATTGTTGCAATGATCGAAAAAGTAAGAGTTAACAAGCCCAGATAGAGCAATATAGATCCAAGATATATAGGATGGCGAACTATGCTGAAAACTCCCTTTCGAATAACAACCGGTTCTTCTCTGACTTCTCCGAAAACAATGTTTAACCCAATTCTTGCCAAATATCCTGCGCTGAATAGGATAATAATTGATAGCGGTATTCTTATGAATAATGGAATATACTTCGAAATAAAAGTTGAATATTTGAGGAAGAAAGAATCGACTATCCATGCTGCCAAAAATATGAATAGAAGCAGGAGCTGCCCCAAATCGCTGAAAACATGTTCGCCAGCCAAATCCTGCCTGTCACTATCCCTTTTTCCGTCAAGCATTTTTCACCTTTCTGACTCTGTAGATATTCCCGTTGCGAAATCCCCTGCAAGACGGTTGTCGTAGCCTTATACGCTACAGTCGAAGGATACCGTCAGCGGGCATCTACGGGAATCGTGTACATAGCCTCAATAGATCACTCACGTCGGCCGTGGCCAGGCATTCGACAGTGTCGGCGGCACCATAGTAGATTTTGACTTCACCACTCTTCTCGAGGATCAACCCACCTGGAAACAGCACATTGTTCCGGAACCCTCCTTCCACCTCGTAGAACATCTCGGGGACCATAAGCGGTTGTCTGGACAGGCCGATGAGCTTACGTGGATTCGCCAGGTCGAGCAACATCACTCCAATCGTGTATCGTTTCTGCCATCTCTCCTCCCAACCATTCTTACCACGCGAGAAATCGACATCCGTCGCGTGGAACAGGGCCAGCCAGCCCTTCTCCGTCTTGATTGGAGGCGCCCCGGGTCCGATCTTGCCATTGGAGAACGGCACGTCTTCTACTCCCAGGACGAGGTCACTGCCACCCCAGTATTCCATGTCCGGCGAATCAGACAGCCAGATGTCAAAGGCCTCTGCTTCCCGCCGACCATACACAGGGAATGGTCGCTCCAACCTGATGTACTTGTCACCGACCTTTTCAGGAAACAACACCATATTACGATTATCCGGCACTGTCAAGCTGACGATTTCGAAGGTGGTGAAATCAAAGGTGGTGAAATCATCGGTGATCGCAATGCCCCCTCGGACACCGTGTCGTGTATCAAGGGCGAAACAGATATAGCAGCGCCCGTCAATAATCGTCAGGCGGGGATCATAGGCCCGGAAAACGACGTCGCCAGTGCGGTTGGCGTAGAACGGCGCCGCTGATGCAACGGCCTGGGCCAATGTGAGATAAGGTTTGGGTT
>CAZTBA010000275.1:0-6878 GCA_964611725.1 uncultured bacterium | reverse complement strand
TTCCAGTTGATGCCGTCATCGCTGAAGGCAATGCCGAGGTTCGTTCCTGTGAATTGGGGATTGCCGAATTCACCGTAATCGTTCCGGAAGACCATCACATAGCGGCCCTGAAACTTGGTCACTCCCGCATTGAACACACAGGTAGCATGATAGGGGACATCCTGATATGACAGAATGGGGTTACCTGGATAGCGTGTGACAAGCGGACTGGACTTCACATCCCTCGCTGATGAATTTGCCATTTCGCTGCCTCCTTCACCTCTGTGTGCCGTCGGCTCCAACGATCACGCTCAGCGGCGCGGCCTGTCCTCGCCAGGTGGAGCATCCTTTTGATCGCCTCACACGTCGGGCAAATAAGCACCGTATGCCTTTAGCTTTCTTCGTACTTCGTCCGTATTCACCGCGTGCACGTCTGGGCAATCGGCAGCCGCGATCGCACCAGCTATCCCGGCGGCTTCCCCTGTATTCAAACAACAGGCCATTATTCTCACGCTTCCATTGACCTGCCTGTCGGTGGAGATACAGCGGCCTGCGACCAGCACGTTCTTCAAACCCTTAGGCGTCAGGCAGCGATACGGGACGCCAAAGCTTTCTCCTTTGCTGTAATTCTGTGTCTGCGTTTCGATCGCTTGTTTTGCCTCATCGATGCTCTTGTGGGCCAGATCGATTGCCTCTTCTTTAGAGCTGTGGACGTCGATGCCATATGCGTTGCGACATATCTCGTCGGCGAAGCTTCGGCGCGCAAGGTAGTCGTCGACTGTTACCACATAGTCGCCAGTGATCCGCCGGGTCTCCCGCACGCCAAGCAAGCTTCCGGTGGCAGCAAGGAAGCTGTTCACAAATGCCGGATGATACTCCGCAAGGGCATCGCGATATTGGGCCGCCATCTTCCGTCCATGGATCAACGCCTTTGACACGTTGAAGGGATCCGTGTTATCGATGTCAAAGACATGTCCGGTATTGAATCCGTAGGTGCCGGGGCCGATCTGAATATTGCAGGAGTGCAAGTCGACAATAAGTGGATACCTGTCGGATCGTATGGCTTTGTGAATAGGGCTGTCCGGATCGAAGAAGTGCACGCGGGGGCCGTTCTCCAGTGCGTACTCATCCACATGTGTAATCACAAAACAGTGTGTGGCTGGCTGCATTCGGCCACAGTCGTCGCCTTTCTCGAACGGGGCACCCGCCCAAGCTGCAAGATCGCCGTCCCCGGTGCAGTCCACGTAAACTTTGGCTTTGTAGGCCTGAAGGCCGGCCTTATTGGTGACAATCAGGGCATCGACTTCATCTTCGCGCGACTTCTCAACCGCAGCAAGCTGGGTATTAAAGAGGATATCGGCCCCAGCTCCCGTTACGAGATCATCGTAGATTCTCTTCAGGAGCTCAGGGTCAATAGCCGGAGGACATAGAGGGTTCTTTTCCATCGCCTTCTTGAGGTGTGGTGTACCATCCCGACAGGCGTGCAGGATACGCTCTGCCAAACCGCGAGCGATGATCTTCTCGCCGTCACCGTAGCCGCAAAACCAGGGAACGAGGCCCAATGTGCCCATGCCCCCAAGTGCACCGGCCATCTCGATTAGCAGGGTTTTTGCCCCTTCGCGGGCAGACGCGGTAGCCGCAGCAGAGCCTGCGGGGCCACCCCCGACTACGATGACATCCCATGAATCGTCAAGGGGAACATGTCGTTCCCTCAGCAGAAAACTACCCATATCTTGCCTCCATTTTTTTGCACCCAACGGGCTGCGAGATGAGCCGCACTTTGCGTGGAGAGAGGAAGCCTTTGGCTTCCGATTCGAGCACAGGGCGAAGCCCCAGAGTGGTATCCGCTCCGTGTTGCAGTAAACAGATCTTCCTTTGCTGTTGTGAAATGAATACAATATCTTAGGCAAAAGCAAGTGAAATATTGGAGGTAGGCCGGATACCGGCGGAGATGGATGCTGTTGGCGAATTCGATTTAGGTCTTTTCGTGAGAACAATGCTCTCTCAAACTATCTGTCAGATCGCTGAATTTCTCTTGGTTGCGATTCTATTTGGGGTATGTATGCTCATCATTGCTCCTGCGTCTTGCTATAGTTCCGTGCGATTTGACTTTTCAAGGCTCCATAATTCAGAGCAGTATGACTTCGCCAACAGCATCCGTTACTATCCAAACCCCGTATTGGACGAAAGTAGAACTTCTGTCCAGATTCAGGGTTTACCTCTACCTAAATTTGCTCTTGACAGGTCCTCCTTTTGGCTGTAGCATTGGACTAAATTCCATTTTGTCCGGAAAATCGATGGCAAAATAGAAGCTCAAGTTGCGGCGATTTGCGATAACGAAGGAGTGAATGTGAAAACCTACCTTTTCAAAATAGTGATTGAAGAGGATCCTTTCGAGGATGGGACAAAGACCTATCATGTCTGCTGTCCGACTTTGAAGGGTGCAACTACCTGGGGTTATACCAGGGAAGAAGCCCTAAAGAACATAAGAGAAGTAATCGAGATGACCATTGAGAGCATGAAAGAACACGGAGAGCCGATCCCGGAGGAGCCCGAGGTCCAGGTCTTCTCCGAGCCCAAAGTAGCGATAACTGTATGAATATTGATTACTCGAAGCTGAGGACTCTCACAGCCAAGAGGCTAATTGCTGCTTTGACTAGCGATGGATTCAGGCTTGACTGAGAAAGAGGTTCTCACCGTCAGTATATCCATCCAGAGAGAGGAAGGCTGGCCGTTTCTTTCCACCACCGAAGTGATACTTTCCCTACCAAACCTTGAAGAGCATAATTCAGGATGCGGGCTGGACAGAAGAAGACTTGAGGAGACTACGAATTCTGAAACAAATATGTTTGGGCTTTGATGCTGAATCTCTTCAGCCACTTACACCAGGCGCTTCAGCCCGTGAGAGCATATCCTATAACCCAAGAATCGCTCTTCTTAATGCCGAGCAACTCTTGCATTTCCAGGGATTCCATCCTATAAGTGAACTTGTGGGATGTTAAGGAATCAATGTTTCTTCCGACAAATCAACAGGAGAAACTCTTCCCCCTCATCTATGAATATCCAAAAATGCCCCAAATTTCGATTCTAAAGCGCTTTCTTTCACAAAACGGGTCAAAATCCATAGCCAAAGTTGAGAAACATGAGAAATATACACACTCGTTTGAATGGGAAACTATCCTTCCCAAACTGGCCCGAATATCCATCGTAGCAAACGATAATGCTATCTCCTGCCAAAATTATAGACGAAAGACAACCATGGAATTGGGAAACCCTCTTCAAGGACTTTACCAATGATAATCAAACCTGCATCGACTGCTAAACGATCACCGAAGAATCTGACAGCTATAGCAAAAGGTTGCTCGTCAAGGCCAAGGCCTTCACCGGTAATGAACCAGTTTTCTGAAACAAGAGCTATGCTATTGGATAGACGCACGTTTCCACCTACCACAAGAATTGGATGTTCTGCAAACTTGAATTCTTCCTCTTCTTCCTTGGTATAACCAAGACCAATGGCAGCAGTGAAACTCTTATCCTGCCTTCCAATCGATCCCACAGCAAAAACTATTCCTGCGGCAACATCTTCGACTGATACATAGAGAGCACCGGCAGATACAGCAAATTCATCTGAAGCCCTTATTCCAATTCTCGGAGCTACATATCTCAATTGGTCTGAAAGACCTAAGCCTGGCACAACTGACATTCCGATCATGAAACTTACATAATCTGTAATTCCATAAGATATTCCGGGAAAGAGTACATAGTAGTCGGAAAAGTAGCCTTCTCCTCTGCGAAGAGGTCTTCCAGTCGGAGCAAACATAAGTCGTGAATAATTAGGGTCAAAACGGTGGAACACACCTTCTACAATGCGCCCTTGAACCGGTTTAATAGATACGATTGAGGATTTAGGTACCTTCACTTCAAGATGTGCCGGGGTCACAATAGTGACACTTACTTCATCTTCCTGAACCACTCTCCCTGTAAGCTTTGTTCCGTCCTTCAGCAAAACGGAGAACAGGGAATCGGCTGGAACCGGTGTCTTAGCGGGCGGCACCTCCCCAGTTTGCTCATGGAGACGATTCAAGTTTTCTTCAGATAATCCGAAAGCTGTATGTTTCTTTTGACTATCCTCCTCATAAGTCACCCAGGCTCTATACAGGTCATCAGGCCCCCGAATAACCGCAGCTGATGCGAAGTTTGGAAAAGGAATACCAGGTAAAAGTCTATAAAGAGCCCTTTCACCTCGATCGATCTCAGGCTCAATAACATCATTTCGGATGATGAACCTCCCTTGGAGACGAGAAGATTCTGCCTCACCTCCCAGACCTACATTCGCATAGCCTGTTTGGAGGGGCAGACACCCCATAATCATCATACATACTGCTGATCTAAGCGCCTTACGCTTTTGCCAGTTCATTCCATAGTCTCTCCAAATCTATCTACCAACAGTTCCATATGGATGGAAAAACCTGCCAGCGAATCCTTACGTGGAATAACCAGCAGGCCAAGGATCAAGTTTCTCATGTTCCCTCCTGATGGGAAGCTAATTTGAGAAAAAGTCAATGTTTTACAAATGCATTATAAGATAGATATCTCCTTCTGTCAATAGCTTTCATTATCTCTTACGTTACATGGCAAACTTCCCCTATTTCCCCAAGAAGCTGAATCCACCGTTATAGCCATAGAACTGTGCCCCAAAAACTGTGAAATGCTCTTTACCGATTCGTTCTTCTCATCCAAGAGATAGGTCGCTATGGAATGCCTCAGCATGTGGGGTGTGGCCTTCCGGCCGAGTGCTCCCCTAAAGGCACTCCTGATCCACCTGTAGGCTGTGAGGCGGGTTAGGGAATTTTTCTCCCTGGAGTAGAAGAGGTGTCTCTCCTCCTTCGGGGAGCTCACAGAGGATATCGTCAAGGACCTCTTTCCTCAGCCTTATCTCACGGGCCGTACCCCCTTTTCCTATCACCTTGTCCTTCACGAACTCGCCGCTGTCAAAGAAATCTCCAACCTTTAGACCCAGTACGGGTACTAAGCGGATTAGTGTAAAAATATGCTCTAAGGGTCCGGGCTAAGTGGAAGGCCAAAATGATTTTGACATAGCAACAGTCTCAGTGTTGATTTCCTGTGGTGTCAGGTCATACAGTCACCCTTGAGAACGTTCTACGAACTCCTGTATAGTTTTGTAAGTCCGGTTGGCAGCAATGTTATCCATGAAATGTCCCCAGAGATCCTAACAAAGGATTTCTCCTCTGCTATGTCAAATTGTTTTTGACCACCTACTTAGAAGATAGTGCCTCGCCCTCGAGAAGAGTGGCTTCTCCCTCAATAGCGGGAAATCGAAGGGGAAAAGGGAAGTTTTTGTTGACCTATCGAAGAAGGAGTGTTAATGTTCAGGCAAAGGGATCTGAGAATGGTAACAGAAGCTGCTATGAATCTGAGTTTTGCCGTTGGTGTAATATGAAATTTGCCTAGCCGGGAGGCCAGAAGATGGGTGCACTTCATTTTGATCCTGACATCGCCAAATCTTTGCGTCCCAAGATTTGGGTGAGTTGGAGCTCAGGAAAGGATTGTTATGCGGCTTTGCGGGAACTATGGGCCGAGAATCTCTATGAAGTCGAATGTATGTTCACTATTGTCGATACCTCAAAGAGTCAAATCCCAATGCATGCTGTAAGTATCGATTTGTTGAAACATCAGGTAGATGCACTGGGAATCCAACACCGTCTTGTTGAGTTAGACGACGAGGATCGAGATTCTAGACTGCTAACTTTGCTGAATGACGCGAGGTTAAGCGGTATCAGTTTTTTTGCCTTTGGGGACTTGTTCCTTGAAGAAATAAGGCGTTACCGTGAACAGAATATGGCTGAAACGGGGATCGGTACCTTATTTCCTCTATGGGGGAAGCGAACCGAAAAGCTCATTATTGACCTTATCAACAGTGGAATGCGCGCAATCATTACGTCCACTGATCTCGCTAAGTTACCGACGTCATTTCTCGGTCGCGAACTAACCGTCGATCTCGTAGCTGAAATGGTTGCACTCGGATGCGACCCATGTGGTGAAAATGGGGAATTTCACAGTTTTGTATTTGACGGACCACTGTTCCATCATCCCGTTGATTTCAAGAAAGGCGAACCAATCATTGGCAATGATTTTGCGCACCTACCCTTAGTACCAGCGATTTGATAAGAGTATTGTACGAAGTATATAGTACTACTATAGAGCCGACACACGAAGGCGTGGCACATGCCCAGCATTCAGCTGGAAACGTGGTTCTCCTATAGCGGTTGACATTTAACGTGGAACGTTATATATTGCTTTTATGATACGTTCATTCAAATGCAAAGAAACGGAGAGAATATTCCGTCGCCGTTATTCGAGAACATTCCCGCATAGCATTCAGAGAATAGCACTCCGGAAGCTAAGGATGCTCAACCGTGCGGTGACCTTGCAGGATCTCCGCGTTCCTCCAGGAAATCGTTTGGAGGCGCTATCGGGGGATCGTCAGGGACAACACAGTATCCGAATCAACGATAAATGGAGGATCTGTTTTGAATGGCGTAATGGAGATTCGTACAACGTTGAGATAGTCGACTATCACTAGGAGGTGTTTTTGTGGCAAAGAGAATAGATCCGATTCATCCCGGGGAGATATTGCTCGAAGAATTCCTTAAAGCGATGGGTATCAGTCAGAATCGTCTGGCATTAGACATTGGAGTCCCGGCTCGTCGGATTAATGAGATCGTGCTTGGGAAGCGTCGTATTACCGCGGATACTGCGCTGCGTTTAGGGCGATATTTTGGAATGTCCCCACAATTTTGGCTGGGATTACAGATGGATTATGACTTGGATGTAGCTGAAGATAAGCTTGAGAGGCGTCTAGATCGCGAGGTTCGAGT
>CAZTBA010000274.1:0-8422 GCA_964611725.1 uncultured bacterium | reverse complement strand
GACATCCTCTTCCTTAAAGGTGGCCATGAGAATTTGCTTTGCCCCTTTGCGAGAGTAGTCGTAAATAATGTAAATCGTGCCGTCGGGGCTCTGTACGCCATCGGGGTAGGACACGCCCTCCCGCTCATCAATTAGAAGTCCGCCGGACCAGGTTTTGCCATCGTCGGCCGACAGGTAGCCTGTCAGATGTGATCGACCGGTTTGTCTGTCGATCGGGCCGTGCTTCACCAGGAGCAAGTTGCCCGAACTCAGGCGACGGATGAAGAACCGCGCGGACGGATGTTGAAGTCCGGAGGGGCGCCCCTTGGTCCACGTCTTGCCGCGGTCGGTGGAAACGCTCTCGCCTATGCCGTAACTGGTGCGCACCAGCATCCACAGACTACCATCCCGCCTCTCGATCACCATATGCTCATCGAATGTTCTCTCCGGGACATCTGCTCCGCCCCGTCGAACCAGCGTTTTGCCCCGATCGGTGGAGACAAACACATTGGAAAGCTTATCGTTCTCGGTCATTTCAGGATGCTTGCTCTGTGCCCATACCGCAGCCGGGAACATCCATTCTCCGGTGCTCAGCACAACCGGCTTGTTAATCATGATCCCGTGGCACAGTCGACGCGGTTCCGACCAGACCGGGTTTTCCGCTTCCGAACTCTCGGTCGCGATCGTCCACACTCCCGCCCGTCCGTCGAACCAGCCGTGGGTCTGAGCCCAGAACAGCCAGAGCCGGTCCTCGGGATCATGCCACAGGCAGGGATCACAGGCCCGCACCGGGACCGGGGGATCGAGCACGAGTTTAAGGTCGGACCAGGTTTTGCCATCATCACCGCTGGTAACCAGCATCACGTAGTTCTCGTCGCCCTCTCCCCGGCCGCCTCCGTACCACGATACCCAGAGTCTCCCGTTCTTCGCGCGTTCGAGGCTCGGTATTCCCTGGAACATACGAGCGCTGTCGGCATACTCTGGTCCGGGGGAAGTGTTCACTGTCGGTGCCTGAAGGGAGGGTCCCGGTTGCTTTCCATCCATTTTCAGCTCCTTATCGTTTCGTTCGGGGTAATAACACTGCCGATCGATACCTCTTGCCATTTCACTTTCAAAATGTTATGTTCAAATAGCCTCTATAAATATAAAACTAATTTCTCAGTCTTCAAGCAAATATGGAGAATGAACCGTGAAAAATCTCTTTATTCCTCTCATAATAGCAATTCTTGTTTTAAGCTGTTCAAAAGATAAAAACCCAGTTTTTGATTATACGCAAGGATTTGCGTTCTACCTGCTTGCCGACAGCACTGTTACGGCAGTGGATGCAGAGAAACAGCCAATTGGCAATCTTGACCTTTCAGAAGTGCCTATCATTTCAATAACTGATATAATATCATATAAATGGGATGATCATAGCTTTTCATTAACCTCTGAGGCGGCAGGTCGATTGGAACCGATAGTAAATTCTCGTGCAACAGTTTTCGGAATACCGTTTGTAGTTGCCGTAGATGAAGAGCGTATTTATTTAGGTGCCTTCTGGTATCTCTATTCTTCAGTGACACCTTCTTTCCCCCATATAAACGTTACCGGTTTTTCTTCGGATACATCGCCTATTACATTGAAAATTGAGAGATCCTGGATTGAACAGGAACCTGATGAAAGGGACGATCAGAGAATTTATAGGGTGCTTGAAGGGGCTGGTGTATTGAATCTTTAACTTCAATGATAATAGCAAAAAGGTGGGTATGTGACAACAGAAGGAGTAAACTGATGAGCAAGGTGGGAAATTCTCTGGTTTCAGCGTTCGGAGGCGGTGAGATGCCAGAAACCTTCACCAACTCCATCGGCATGAAGTTTGTCCGCATCGAGCCGGGCAATTTTATGATGGGGCAGGAAGACGGAGATCGGGACGAACGGCCTGTTCACAAGGTCAATATCACTAAGCCATTTTACCTTGCTGCAACAGAGGTGACCAATGCCCAGTACGAGCATTTCGACCCCGAGCATCGCCGCTACCGGGGCCGAAATGGCTTCTCCACCGAAGATGACGAGGCGGTCGTCTTTGTGAGCTGGCACGAAACGGCGGAGTTCTGCAAATGGCTCTCTAAAAAAGAAGGCAAACCCTATCGCCTGCCGACCGAGGCGGAGTGGGAATACGCCTGCCGCGCCGGAACCGCGACATCCTTTCATACAGGAAATGATTTGCCGCCGGAGTATCACAGACACCAGGAAAGTGAATGGGTTCATAAGCAGGTTTCGCTGCGCGTCGGGATCGCGTCGCCGAACCCCTGGGGGTTGCATGAGATGCACGGCAACGTCGAGGAGTGGTGCCACGACTGGTATGGGCCGTACGATCCCGATGATCAGACCGACCCGGTGGGACGGGAAAGCGGTGTTTTCAAGGTCACACGCGGCGGCAGCCATAACACTCCGGTAGAATACCTCCGGTCGGCAAACCGACTGGGTACGCTCCCGGAGGACAAACACTGGCTGATCGGCTTCCGAGTGATTTTGGGCGAGTTGCCTGCGACCAAGCCAGTCCCGGGTCCGGAGAGACCACTCTGGGCAAGCGATGTCAGACAGGAGGCATACGATTGGTTGGAAGGCACTGATTCCGATAAACCATATTTTGAGGGACCCATCCGTTTTGTCCGGTGGCCTCAAGATCCCGAGACGGTTCCGATGTACAGGCACAATCACTGCCCCAGCATCACCTGGTGTCCCAACGGTGACCTGCTGGCAGTCTGGTTCTCCACGGTAAGGGAGGCGGACCGCGAGATGACGGTCCTCGCCAGCCGACTGAGGGCCGGCAGCGACCAGTGGGATCTGCCATCGGAGTTCTTCAGTGCCCCGGACCGCAACATGACCGGATCGTCCCTGTGGAACGATGGACGGGGAAAGCTCTTTCATTTCAACGGTATGGAGGTTGCCGGGACATGGGCTAACCTGGCACTCGTAATGAGGACCAGCACTGACAACGGTGCTACCTGGTCTCACCCCCGACTGATAAATCCGGACCACCAGTCCCGCAACCAGGTGATCAGCGGGACGTCCCGAACCAGAGAGAGCTACATCGTTCAACCGTGTGATGCGGTCCATGGCGGCAGGGGCGGTACGGCGATCCACATCAGCCGCGACGGCGGCCTCACCTGGACCGAGCCCGGCGTTGGAACTCCCAAACCGGATTTCGCTGCCGATAAAACCGGAGGAACCATCGCGGGGATCCACGCTGGCGTCGTGCAACTGCGCGACGGGAGTCTCATGGCCTTCGGGAGGGGAGATAACCGGTTGGGCAGCAACGACAATATCGGCGAGCGAATGCCCATGAGCCTATCCAAAGATATGGGACAGAGCTGGACCTATTCCGCCAGCGAGTTCACGCCCATCAGTGGAGGACAACGGCTGGTACTGCTTCGCCTCAGGGAGGGACCGATCCTGTTTGTTTCATTCACCGACAGTTCGAAGGATCGTGAGAACCCTCGCGGGCTGACGATCACCGACGCCTCGGGCAGAGAGCACACGATCTATGGTCTGTTTGCGGCCCTCTCGTTCGACGAGGGCGAGACCTGGACGGTCAAGAAACTGGTCACTTCCGGAGATCCTCCTCGGGAGTTCAATGGCGGCGGCCACACGGGTCAGTTCGTGATGGATGCGAGCCATGCCGAGCCCATGGGGTACCTGGCAGCCACACAGACTCCAGACGGGGTAATCCACCTGATCTCGAGTGCCCTGCACTATCGCTTCAACCTGCTCTGGCTCAGGCAGCCTATGGCTGAAACAGATAAGGAGTAGAGCTGTCCTATAGCTGAAGGGAAATCTAATACCTTTTTCACCTGAAATGATACTAATCGAGATGAGCGTTTAGCGATCAGCCATCGGCTTTTCTGGCTGGCTGCTGATAGCTGACCGCTGAGAGCTCATAAGGCAGGATCTAATCGTGGCTATCTCTTTAGGACAGAGGAAATAGCCTCACTATCAACTAAAATAAGTATAAGATACTACCATTTCACTGTATTAGTAGGGGCAGGGCATGCCCTGCCCTTCGTGCTTATGTATCTTTCTATAACATCCGGCTATTATCCGAAATATGGCTTACGGACCAAACGAATCAGTTCGACAACATGACCAGATGGAGCAGATCTCCGGGCTCATCGAACGTGTGACCTTTCACAGCGCGGAATCCGGGTTCGCCGTGCTCAGCGTGAAGGCACGCGGTCACCGCGATCTGGTGAAGGTGATTGGAACGCTGCCAAGCGTCACCGCCGGAGAATACATCTATGCCAGTGGACGATGGGTGATCGATTCCAAGCATGGCCAGCAGTTCAAGGCGGAGGTTCTCCGGACCACCCACCCTAACACTGAGGAAGGGATAGAGAAGTACCTCGGTTCCGGACTCATCAAGGGCATCGGTCCGCATTTCGCTGCCCAGCTTGTCGGGGCATTTGGGACGGAGGTTTTCAACATCATCGAAAATCAATCCGAGCGCCTTCTGGAGGTCGAGGGTATCGGAAAGATTCGCCTTGCCAGGATCACCGCGGCCTGGGAGGAACAGAAGGCGGTACGGGAGATTATGGTTTTCCTGCACAGTCACGGTGTGGGGACGAGCCGTGCTTTCCGGATATACAAAACTTACGGTGACGAAGCCATCGAGAGGGTCCAGGATGATCCATACTGTCTCGCTCGTGACATCTGGGGGATAGGCTTCAAGACCGCCGACCAGATCGCCGCGAGCCTCGGAATAGATCCTCAGTCGGATATCCGAGCGCGGGCCGGGGTGGAGTATATGCTGCAGGAGCTTACCGAAGACGGCCACTGTGCTTTCCCGCGCAACGGTCTTGTGGAGCGCACCGAGAAGATGCTCGGGATCCCGGTCCCGATAATAGAGAACGCCATAGATCATGCACTGAGGGAGGAGCGTCTTGTCCAGCATGAGTACAACGACACCGATTTAGTGTACCTTGCTTCCCTTGACACGTCCGAACAACTTCTGGCACGGAACCTGATCCGCCTCAGCCATGGGCTTCATTCCTGCCCGTCGATTGACGTTCCGACGGCGGTTCGATGGGTGGAGGAAAAACTGGGGCTCATCCTGGCACAGGCACAGCGGGAGGCACTGGAGCAGGCTATCCGGTGCAAGGTCATGATTATCACCGGCGGTCCGGGAGTGGGAAAGACGACGCTCGTGAACGCCGTCGTGAAGATTTTCCGGGCCAAGAGGCTGCGGATGGTGCTCTGTGCACCCACCGGCCGTGCCGCGAAACGTATGAGCGAAGTGACGGGAGCGGAAGCCAAGACTATTCACCGTCTCCTCGAATTCGATCCTGTTACGACAGGGTTCAAACGCAGCGGGGATAATCCCTTGGACGGTGATGTCTTCATAGTGGATGAGACCAGCATGATCGATCTGGTGCTGGCCCACCAGCTCATCCGTGCCATCCCCCAATATGCGGCGCTGATCCTGGTCGGCGACGTGGACCAGCTCCCATCCGTAGGTCCGGGGTGCGTACTGCGGGATGTGATCGACTCGGACACCATACCTGTCTGCCGGCTGACGGAGGTATTCCGACAGGCAGCACAAAGCGACATCATCATGAATGCCCACCGGATCAACCGCGGCAATATGCCAACCTGGCCGAAGGCGAAGGTGGAGGCTCCGGCGGAGACGGATTTCTATTTCGTACATGAGGACGAGCCGGAAAAAGGTGTCCAGCTCATCCTGCATCTCGTCCAGGAGAGGATCCCGTCGCGCTTCGGATTTGACCCTTTGGACGAGATCCAGGTGCTCACCCCCATGCAGCGCGGAGAGCTTGGAGCCCGCAACCTCAACCGTGTGCTCCAGGGAGCTCTCAATCCGCTGGGTGAAGAAGTGCAGAGGTACGGCTGGATCTTTCGCGAAGGTGACAAGGTCATGCAGATCGTTAACGATTACGATAAGGATGTTTTCAATGGCGACATCGGCCGCATCGCAGTGTTGGACCAGGATCAGAAGGAGCTGACCGTGCGGTTTGAGGACAGGATCGTGAGATACGATTTCGAGGAGCTGGATGAACTCACGCCCTCGTACGCTGTCACAATCCACAAGAGCCAGGGAAGCGAGTATCCCTGCGTGGTCATCCCCGTCCATACTCAGCATTACATGCTCCTGCAGCGGAATCTGCTGTATACCGCTGTTACGCGGGGACGCAGGCTGGTTGTGCTGATCGGCACCCGCAAGGCGCTGGCGATTGCGGTGCGGAAGATGGAGTCCAGAAAACGAGTTACGACTTTGAGGGGGCGGCTTATCAGGGAAGCGGGTTTGCTTGCTTCCAGTACTACAACGCCATAGTCCAAATCTATATCATTTATCCGTATATGGGAGGTTGTGATATGTCCAGTACGAAGCAACAGATGTCAAAATGGGAACGCGTGGAAGCCGCAATGAACCTGCAGGAAACTGACAGAACGCCGGTGTATGACATACTCGTCAACGATGCGACCATCGAGTACCTTACCGGCAAGTTCCCACCTATCGGCGAGGAGGGACTTAAATTGCGGCTGCAGGCGACGGCGAAGATAATCGATATGACACGCATGGTCGGCTATGGTCCGCAGGAGCCGGGTGAGTTTACGGACAAGGATGGGTTCGTGTATTACCGTGAGGACCGCTGGATTGGCGGTGGGCTGCGGAAAAGACCTTTCAGTGACGAGGAAGGTGCGAAGCGCTGGCTGGTGAAAGCTATTAAGTCACTCAGGGAGGAGAGAATAGATCTCAAAAAATATGCCGAGAATTTTCGAAACAATTTAGCAAAGTTTCGCAGTTACCTCGGGGACGATACGGTCGTAATATATGAATACGGACCAGGGCTTGACTGGGTACGCTATTCGTTGGGATTGGAGCTGTTTTCGTATCTCTCAGTGGATGAACCCGGTTTGATTACCGAGTATATAGAGCTGAATACGGCCCATGAAATACAGAGGATACACGCTACTGCCGACCGTAACCTCTCGCCCTGTGCGTTGCCGTATGGAGATATTGCCTATAAAGGGAAATTGATGCATTCCCCCGAATGGCTGCGCAGGGAGTTTTTCCCGCCATTGAAGAGGATCAACGATGCATTACACGAGCACGGGATCAAATGCCTGTTCCATTCCGATGGTTGCCTTAATGAGATTATTCCGGATCTGATTGAGACGGGAATTGATGGCCTTAATCCCATCGAGGTGGTGGCGGGCATGGACCTGAAAGAGGTAAAGGAGCTGTACGGGGATAGGATCTTCTTTGCGGGTGGGATCGACATCAGCCAACTGATGTCGAATGCTGGCCCTGACGAAGTGCGGGAAGTCTGTCGGGAAGCCATCGACATCGCATCTCCGGGCTATTTCATCGGTTCCACAACAGAGCTGGATAACGGATCGAAACTTGAAAATATCCTCGCCATGATTGAGGTGGCGTGGGGACATCCTGTGGAATAGGGACGATGAACACAGGAATTCATTGATTCAGGTTGTATTTTTTTGAAGGGAACTAATAGCTTACAATGTGTGTTATAGAGAAATTTCTCTCATTGTTAAGGTGAAGATTTTGATAGTATAAATTATCGGTGACCTTTTTGTAAGGGCATTATCTAACCTGATTAATTCATAAACTGTTTTTGAAGAGAGCAACGAGGTTTTATAACGAGGTCAGTTGGTTCAGATAATGAAATCGTGTTGTTCCAAGATCCTGTTGAGTTGTTCACCTCGTTCCCACGCTCCTGCGTGGGAACGCAGACTCGACGCTCAGCGTCACCAAACCAATGTCACATCCAATAATCCCGGCTGACCCGCATAGTCTCTCGCACTCGAATACCGCCAATGCGTCGGATCATCCACATACCCCCTTCTTACAGGATTATGGTGAATATATTCTAATTTCTGACGCATCATATCTTCACTCTGAATCAACTGAGGGTGGCTGCCTTCCTGCCACACCTGATAACTTCTATCCTTCTTGTGTCGCAGTTTATGAAACGCCAATTGTCCAAGGATGTGTTGAGCGTCTCGCTCCTTCAAAGAATCAATGATTGTGCGAGCAGTGAAGGATTTGAAGTCTCCGATCTCTTCGGATAGATGATCGGATGAAGCGATCAGGTGCAGGTGATCTTCCATGATCACGTAAGCATAAATCTGCAGGCGACTGTGTTCCTGCAGGAATCGCCAGGAATCGAGTATGATTTGGACGACGGGCGGGCTCCCGAAAATAGGCAACCAGTTGTAGTCTTGCATAAAGTCATACCCCTGCTGCCATTGCATAAAGTCGTGCCCCCTGGGAGAGCATTTGGGAATGACAGATGGAAAAGGGCAACATAAGCTGACAGGGGGGCAAACTAGCCCATGGGCCCGGTGGCAGGACGACCCAATTGGGAAACTAGGGCAGAAAGACCACCCTTCCTGGCACGCCGAATCCACTTCCGTGATGTCCAAA
>CAZTBA010000273.1:0-8438 GCA_964611725.1 uncultured bacterium | reverse complement strand
GATCTACATTATCCTTAAACTCACTCTGAGGAAGACCGGCCGTAAAATTCAGTCAACCATACAGATTTTTTGCCTCTATCTGTGGGATACAACCGAAGTATATGATAAGCACAGTAGCAATTAACTGCAATTTCAAAGTCCTACCAAACAGGGGCTGATTTCTCATGATTCCTCCTTATCTAGGGAAAAAACTACTATAGCTCTCTGAAAGGAATGCTTGTTGGATCATAGATTTGAAATTTGATCATAATCTAATGAATATGGTGAATTACAAGCCCATTATAACACCGGTTATCTCTCTCTGTCAAGATTTTGTTTACGCCCGTTGGAGTTCTTTTATCAATCAATATCGATGAATCCTGGCTTCCCACAGGATCGTGTAATACTATTGAATCAGCAACATCTTCCTACTCACAGTTCGTACTTCGGCCTGTAAAAAACAGATATAAATACCTGATGCCACCTGACGACCTCTGTCATCTTTTCCGGCCCACTTTATTTGGTGGGTTCCAGCCTTATAATTCTCACTGACCAGAGTTCGGACCAACTGTCCCTGTACATTGTAAATTTTCAGTTTCACAAAGTGCTCCTCCGGAAGGCTGAAATGAATCTGGGTTCCTTCATTGAAAGGGTTTGGGTAGTTCTGCCCAAGCCTAAACTCGAACTGGAAATTACTGTCAATTTCAGCTCCCGACGTTGATTTGCCAACGAGGCAATGTAATTTGCCATCGTAGGTAGTCACGAGCACTTCGGCTACACCGTCTGCGTTCAAATCAACCACGATGGGGCTTCCTACCTGGGCATCCAGGTCAAACTGTGATTCGACCCGATTGGCAGCGTCGCTTTCCCCGTTCATAATATAGAGATAGCCATCCAGGCCGCCAAAAATGAACTCCAATCTACCATCGTTATCCGCGTCCATGCAGATGATATCCGAGGCAGTTGTCCCAAGATCATAGGTCCATTCAATTGCCCCGGTCACCGTATCATAGCAGGTGAAAATCCCATTGGTACTGCTGACACCCATTTCCACATGACCGTCGTTGTCAACATCTGCTGTCCCGGGCATTCTGGCATAACAGTCCAGATAGCCGGTTTCCTTTTCCCAGATCTGGGCAATATCTCGCCCCTTGTCGTAGAACCGGTTCACCGAAACCTCGATATAACCGGCTCCGTTGATTACCTCAAATTTGCCATCGAAATCGGTGTCCATCAAAACCGGGGTATGATAATAGGCACCGGGATTGAATCCCCATTGGCTGCCATCCTTGCCATCTAAGGCGACTAAATCGTAATGCTCGCGCAGGATGATATCATCAACGCCATCTTCCGTGAAGTCGTAAACGACCACATAGCCACTATAAGGTCCGTAGTCCTTAGTCCAAATGGGGATTTTGCTCCCTTCTCCATCATAAACATGAATGATATTTGTATGCCCACCAGCAGCATTGAAAGCAACGAACAGATCCTTCGTAGTATCATCGTTGAAATACCCTGTCACCCATTCATAAGGATAACTCTCAAAGGCATATTCCCGTATTTTAAGACCTTCATTGTTGTACATAATCAGGTTATTGCCCGATGCGACAAACACTTCCCTCAAGCCATCATTATCCACATCGTCCACATATGCGGTAGTGTTCCGACCATATTTCGCGGATTTACCTTTTCCCGGTTTCTGCCATTTTATTCTCGGGTCGATCTCCGGCGTGGCCTGACTGACATCCAGAACGTTCATATAACCGAGCGCATCCTGGACAAGTACTTCGATCGGACCATCTCCGTCCAAGTCCGCAGCGATCGGCATCGCATAGTAACTGCCGATTTCGATATCGGAGATGATCTCACCTGTAGCGCCGATCAGAAAGGAATGGCCATCCACGGAACTGATCAACGGATTTCGGAACTCCTCAATTCCCGTTTTTCCTGCAGCCAACAGATAGGCGGAGTTGTCAGTGGGTTGGGAGCTCCAGGTTTGTCTCAGCTCGTTATTCTCAAATTCATAACTGAAGAAACCCATTCCATCCCTGGTGAACAGATCAGGCATGCCATCGAAGTCAATATCGCGAATAAGCAGGACATCCGTACCTGAAGTGCCATTGACATCCAGAGGGAGAGCTGGTCGACGCTCGATAATGGGTACGGCCGGAGACCTCGAGCAAACAATGGCATAGGAATCATGATTTCCTTTCAAGATGTGGAGGTTATTTCTCGACGGAGCACTTGAGGTCTCCTCGCTGAGAAAGATTTCCGGGGTGCCATCGCCATCCAGATCCTGTACGTCATACAAATAATAGCCCATGAGATCAAATTCCACCTCGCCTGTCCGTGCGTCGTAGACCATCAAATGCCACTGGCTATCTCCGGTATCATTGAAAAGGGCACAGACCAGTTCCACATCGCCATCGTTATCCACATCGTTCATAGAGTTTGGTGAAACCTGTAAGCTCTTATGGTCCTCCGGATAACTGTACTCGAACCACTTATCCCATAGAACGGACATATCTATATAACCCCCGCCAGGACCTTTATTATCGATCATCGTCAGGTGTTCATTGAGATTATGGGCCAAAACCGCCACTTCCGGATACGGGTCATCATCTATATCGGTCAATTTGATGATACCGTAATTGCGACCGTACTTTTCACCAGTAGTAAATCCAAAGTCAATGCGCTGATTTCCGGTGTCCCCCTGCCAGGCGTAGATATGGCCATAGGTTCCGATAACCACCTCGGGAATCGAATCGCAATCCATATCCGCGACCATGATCTGAGGTGAATAGCCCCAGGTGATCTCGACATAGACATCCCATATCAAACGGCCATTGGCGACCCCATCTCTGAACTCAAAGGCATAGCCTGTGGCACCACCTGACCATGGCCAGCAGAAAAGCTCCAGTTTTCCATCACCCGAACCATCCAGATCAGCGATTTTAACACCGCCGGGATTGACCGTTCCGGCCGGCGGAGGGAAATAGTGTTGCCATGCAACCTCACCCGTTTTGGCAGAGATGATGAATACGGTGGGTGGCTCGTGGCTGGCACTCACAATATCCACAACACCATCATTGTCCAGATCAAGGATGTCGAGGATATATGTGACTCCGATGATAGGGCTGTTCCACATCAGCGTACCGTCTTCCTGATAGGCGATGATCTTGCCCGAATTGATCATGAAAATCTCATCGAATCCATCCTGATCCACATCCTCCATGCGGGCGAAACCAAGGCTACCTCCCAAGGGGAAAGTCCATATCTCTTCGAGCTCAGTCAGAGGACCCTTGAGATTCGAGATACCGGTGTTGAACAGATCGCGTCTGAAGCAGGGCCATTCCGCATCTGTCGATATGGTCTGACCCTGTGAATGTGATACCATTGCAGGCAAAATTAGCAATACAAGAAACACACATAATATAGAGCTTTGCCCTCTCATCAAATTCCTCCAAATGCAATTTCGCGTTCCATGCAGTAATCCGGGCTCTTAGCCCCCCCACGGGGGCGCCCCCACACCGTATTGACATACCCCATCTTTTGAAACGTAGATTGGCATAGTATGAGCGATTTCAAGATAAGCTATTCTCTATCCTAACGCAGTGGGAAGGCTAAACCAAACTCCTGAGTGCCCGTAAAAAGTAATTGAAATTCTGATAGGGGACGTCAGGAGGTATCGAATGATCCACTGCCGGGAAATACCCACCCTGGGTAAGTAGAACTCTAACCTTCTCTACTTCTCTATCGATCTCATCCTTACCTCCAATCAGGGCCCGTTTATCAATGTTCCCCGCTAATACAATATCTTTCCCATATTTCTTCTTTAAAGAGATCGCATTTTCGCCAGCAGCTACCTCCAAAGGAGAGAACCCGTTTATACCTACTTCCAGCCACAGAGGGATCAGCTCATCGATATAGCCATCACTGTCCACGAAGATTATTTCTATTCCGCTCTTTCTCAAAAGCTGGCAAATCTCAATGTAATGGGGCTGGATAAATTCTTTGAACATTTTGGGAGATATAAAAGAGCGTCCTTTATAGGCTATGTCTTCCCCAAAAGAGGCAAAATCGAATTCTACTTCCTGAACAGGCCCCTTTATCAACTCCAGGAAGAAATATTCCAAATAATCCAGCATCTCGTGGACGAAACGGGGGTCGTCATAAAAGAGCATACACAGGTTTTCAGTTCCCACCCATCTCTGGAGTGTATGGCCATAGAAGCTCCCCGGAGCTATCCCCAGAGGATGATCTCTCCCCTTCCACTTCTCTTTAAGATTCTCCCAGTTAGCCGGGTAGCGAGATGGAGAAAGGGGGTCCAATCTCTTTTTAAACTCCTCAAAATCCTCTCGGGATTTAACCGGAAAATCAATCCATTGGGGCATCTTTGAATCTGTATGCTTCTTGAATACCTTCTTGGTAATACCCAGTTCATCCCGAATTATCTTCGTCTCCCGGTCTTCGGAAATTACTTCTTCTTTGAGAGGAGGTACTAAACTATACGGTTTGCCACCGACAAATTCTACCCGATCAAACCCGAAGAAATCCGGGACATCAGCATCTTCCGGCAATCCCTCTTCTTTCCAAACTTCTATAGTTTCATCCATAAACCATTGATAATTGAAGTTAAACGGTAAAAACAGCTCTTCAGTCAGTTCCCCTCTGGCTATCTTCAGAAATCGTTCTCTTCCATTCATGGCTACATCCCCGTATCGGTATGAAAATGCCGCTAAAGGCAAGTTAAAAGTGTGCTTTCTCTCCCAATAGATGATGCCCGTGCGAAAAGGTCACCGATGATTCGCACCATCAATCGCTTGATTGCTTCAGGAGATGAAGTGGAATATAGTATTTGCTATAGCGCCCTCCTCGAGAATCCAAGTAGATCCCATGCGAGTCCTTAACCATAACTGTGGCCCGCTTGGTTATGTGTGATATGATTCCACGATAAGTCTTCCCCTTGTATACAAACAACACTTCATTCCCTACCTGCAAGTTGAATTTTTTCTGTGCGCGTTCTGTTTGAGTTACCAATTGATGGGTAACTGCGGTATGGCCGAAGATATTGCGACTTAAGCGTTTGAACCGGGATTTAGAACAACTCGAGGAACCGAACAATGCGAACTCCAAAAGATGGATAATCTCATGCTCCAAAACACGCATAGTCGCTTCCAATCGATCGTGACAGACAACACCATTTACTATCACCTCTCTCATAACATCGTGAAACGTCTGAAATATAAGTGTCGTCGACACAGAAATCACGTAGTTTCTGGTATGTCTCGTATATTTGGTCATTCCAGCAGCTTTAGTCATCCTCTTTGACAAGCGAAAAGAAACCTTTCCTCTGCAATTGTTACAAAAGAATCCACCCAGAAAATACAGATTATACAACCCAAACAGGCGCTCGAGATCAGAGGTATCAATTGCCTTGAAATTTCCCTGAGTAAGGTTCTCAGATTCTGCAAGGGTTTGGAGATATATTTTCTTCGTCTTGTTCCCAATCTCCTGAGGCGTATATCTGAGATTAACTACATCGTCTTCCTTCATACAGATTCCCTTTCACGATCGGACAAAAGACAATCCGGAGCACCCTCCTCAGGGCTATTTTTGAAAGTCAAGTGTCCTGTTCCCACTAAAGTCACATACATTTTGACTCTTCACATAATTATAGGGTATCAAAAGTGGCTTGTCAAAGGGGAAATAGGATTATTTTGGAGGGAAAACTATACAGGAGCGTCAGTTTTGTGTAATATCTGAGGATCTTGACTTTTTCGAAATCTTTATCAGGAAAACAGCGATGAAATGAATCCGCAGCAGTTATAAGGCCAATACCTACCTTATCCTAAAGGTGTGGCCCATTCCATATCCTCAGATTTGAGCGCCCTGGAGTTGCCAGGTCCACCAATTGCATTAAGAGGGAGTGGACAAGCAGTATGGGATAATTACCATATTCGAAATGAACTTGTCAGTGTTAATGGCATCATCTTGACTATATTGCGTCGAAAGCTATCCACTCCACAAACGGAATGTGTATTTTTTCTATTTCATAAGGGTCATCTTCTTGGAATCGGAAAAGTGGCCACTCCGCATCCTGTATACGTAAACTCCATTGGCTACCTTTGTACTTGAATCGTCACAACCATCCCAGCCAACCCTGTAGGTACCTGCTCTAAGCTCCTTATCCATCAGGGTCCTCACAAGCTGTCCCTGAGTGTTGTAGACCTCAATTACAACCTCACCGGCCTCAGGAATTTCGAAATCTATGAAGACATATGGGTTGAATGGGTTCGGGTAGCTGGCACCAAGCCTGTAACCATTCGGTAGGCTGCTCATCTCAACTACTTCAACACCCACGCCAGGTGTGATCGTGGCCTTCATGACATCGAAAGGCAGATGTGCAACTATAACCCCAAGATCCTGAGTATCGCTGGTACCATAGTAGATACCATCATATATGGTACCCTCGTCCACGAGTCTCACACACCGGGTGTCCTCACTCATAGGATCCTTAAAGGCACTGAACCTATATATACCCTTGCCATCCGGACCGGCAATGAAACCTGTGGCCGGAGATCCGCATTCATTGAAGTAGCTGTTACCATAGCTATCGATATCACAATCAGAGATCGAGACATATATCGAGTCCTGAGGGTTCCAATCACCGAAGGAATCACCATTGTGGTTCATCCAGATGACATTGCCTTTGAAATCAACCTTACCGAAGGTGGTGCCGGAAAGAGGACTGCCGTTCACACCGCCGTTGCCATCCGCACAGGCACCCATCACTATACCTGTTTCATCAACGGCCACACCGAACGGGCCACGGGCGTGCTGCACGCCCTCTGAATCCTGATAAGTATAGACATCGCATACATCGATTATCCTCTCCACTTCCCCGGAAGCTGGATCCATGACCAGAACGTAATTCTCATTCGGATCGGACCCAAAACTGTTGTAGGCAACATAAAGCCTACCATTCCAGAACTGGATCCTGTTGCCTCTGAACTTGCCGTCGGGGTTCGAGTTGAAAATACCGCTCCCGGCCCAGTCGCTGACGAGCTTAGTTGTGCCATCTCCGTTCAGTTGGATCTTGTGTATCCCGACATCTTCAATATAAACATAGACAATATCTGGCTCGTTCGGATTCCGATTGGGAACCCCAGCAGTTCTGTGCTGAGGCAATAAATCACTTGCATCCCAGGACTCGTAAGCTTCACGGCTGGTATACCAGTCCAGACCAACCTTCGCCTTACAAATCGGGGTCCCATCACCAACCCACAAGTATAAGCCTTCCTCAGTCAGCTCCTCAGTCCAGACTCTAACAGTCCTGCCCGCAGCAGCCACTGTAGGCTTACTAACCTCATCCACGGCATAGAGAAAATAACTGTACTTACCTGCAGGGACAGGATTACCATCTATATCCCTACCATCCCAGGTTATCACGTTAAACCCCTCTTCATAACGCTCACCTGAAGAAACATACACCACTCCATATCCATACCATGGATCATCCGGGTTGAAGTCAGCTCTTTCTGCCAGAGGCTTATCATACACAGCATCACCAGGATATACTGCCAGCACAACAGTAGCACCAGTACCACTCAATGTAAATGGAATAATCAGAGGACTGCCATCAAAAGCATAGTTGAGATCGCTTACATACTCAAGTTTCAACAGAACAGGCACACCGCTCCTGAAAGTTCTGACTGGAGGAACAGTGCAAGCAAAAGCCGAATCTTTTCTGGCAATCTGTCCGTTGTCAGCTATTACCACCACATCCACCGTCCCCGCTGAGTGAGATGGTGTGATGCATACTATCTCGCTATCTGACCAGCTCGAGTAGAAAATGGCTTCCGCCCCACCAAAAGCGACTTTGCCACTGCCACGTGAATCACCAAAGGTAGAACCGCTTATCGTCACAGATGTGCCACCATTGGTACTGCCGGAGGAAGGTATAACCGAAAAAATGGAAGGTCCTTCAACCATTTCACCGGCTTTTACGGTTGCCAAAGCATATTCGGGGTTCCAGTTTCCAGTAACATCGTCCTCTACACCATCCACACCCCTGTAGATCAGTGAACTGAGCCAGAAAGCAGCCTCTGAATCCGTCGTGAAATCTGGTTTCGTTTTGAAGGTAAGAACGGCTAAGAGAAGCCCATCCCCATCGGGAGCCTGGCCCACACCTGGAGGATTCGTAAGTATGGCTGAACTCCCTCCAACTATGTTATCAGTATCTGGTTTGAGCAAAGGGCCAACATTTGAAGGGCTCCAGGGTGCCAAGACACCAGTTTCAGCCGGACTCATGTTCGTGAAAGCTCCGGATACGTATTCCAACTTATCTGCATCGAAGCTGATCTCGAAGGCGTAAGAAATAAGGTTCGAGACACCTTTAGTGTAAAGGTAAAGGAGCACCGTTTCATTCGGTCCTACACCTTCGATCGTGACCTTGC
>CAZTBA010000272.1:0-8441 GCA_964611725.1 uncultured bacterium | reverse complement strand
GCCTTGCCACAGTTTATGGTATAGTGAAACAGAGCGAAGGTTACATCTTCGTCGAAAGTGAGGAAGGTAGAGGAACGACCTTCAGGATCTACCTGCCCCGTGTTGATGAAACTGGATAAAAAACGCGGTTTGTAAGGGCAGGCCATGCCCTGTCCCTACTTCAGACTGTGCAAGACACTACTACATTTCGTAGGACCTACTTTAATCGGAACCTTACTGCCTTAATCTCCCATGGCCCCAGCGGAACCTCAATCTGATTTCCTGTAGATTTCACATCGCCTATCTTTACCCATTCCATGAAATCTATCTCTTCGGCTTCGGCAATTTCCCGGAACAGTTGTACCTTTGCCGTGCAGGCCGCTCCGTGAGTTTCACATATCCGCAGCACCATGTCACCGGAATCCTCTGCCCGCTTCAGGGCTGTCAACACTACACCGACAGGTCCCACATTCAGAAACGAGGTGCCGGATGGAGGAAGCGCACCTTTATGTGGAATGTCTGCAAAGGCCGTCAGCGGATAGTTGAACTCATAGCCTGCCCGGACAGTGCCGCCCTGGCGCCAATCCCCTTCATGCGGATAGATGCTGTAGGCCGTCTCACGCACGCCAGCGTCCGTGCTCCGATCGAATTTGTGGCCGATAGGTGTACGTAGCAGCGTCAGTCGCAGCTTGCCCCCGGCAAAATCATAGCCGTAACGCCCGCGGTTTAGCAGGCTGACACCGCACCCCGCACCGGACCTGTCAACCCAGCGCTGGGCCGGATATTCCCCGTCGTCCGGTCGGACTATAGCGCCGTATGGGATCTCGTAGGTCGTCTCAGCCTGCGGCAGGTCGAGAGGCAGTGCCACTTTGGTCAGCAGATGCACGTCATTGGATTCAATACGCACTGTACAGTCAACACGGGGTATACGGCGATAGAGCGTGAGCTCCTGTTGGTATCTGGTGTTCCGGAATGCCTTTTCTATACGGACGATGGCCCGGCCCGGGCCGTTTTCGATAACCTCCACCTTATCTGCCCTGTCCAGAATCCAGGATTTCCCCGTGTATTTCAGATGCCAGGGATCACCTTGATCCTCCAGCACTTCCAACAGGTTGCTTTCTTTGCCTTCGGGTATGTATTCTTTACCAGTGGATTTGTCCAGAAGGCTTGTGATACCTCCGGAATCGGGGTTGATCTTGAGCACAAAGAAATCATTTTCCATCTGTGTGCCGTCTGAGTTTGCCATAGGCTCCTTCGCCCTGTTCCGGGTATCCGCAAAATGCAAATAGAAGACTTTGTAGCCCAGTGCGGGGATCCCCTCCGCCAGAAAGAGGATATTCCAGTTCCGGTTTGTCTTGTCGACTGTGCCCAGATCCGTTCCGATCACCTGGCCTGGTACTTCCTGCCCCGAGGCATCCCGAACTGCAATCCCTTTTCTGTAGGAATGTGGCATGGTCAGCCTCAGTTTGGCGACATCCGTCCTCGTCCAGGACAGAGGATTAAAGACCACTACCGGTATGCCTTCACCTCTGGTATCTATCTGTGCGGACAGGGCTCCAACCGATGCCGCGATAGTTTTCCTGCCCACACTATCTGCTTCATCGTAAAGCTGATGTGTATCTTCATATGCCTTCTGGATAGCTGTTCCTGGCAGGATATCGTGCATCTGGTTGAAAAGCACCCCCTTCCAGCCGCGGTCCAGATCGGCCTTGGGGTAGGGTTGTCCGTATAGTGACGCCAGAGCACCGAACCGTTCCGCCGTGAGCAACAATGTCTCCGAAGCCCGATTGCGTCCCTTGACATCCGTATGGGTTGAGTAGGACCCCTTGTTGTCGCTGGGCCGGAATTCGCCATCAAATACAGGCAGGTTTTGGATTTTGTTCAGGGCTGTCTTTATAAATGCAGTTGGCGTGCTGAACTGTACGTTCGGAAAACCGGAAAGCTCCCGGAGTGATTTTAGCTGTTCCACACTGGACTCAAGCGGAGGTGTCAGATCGTCGCCGTCGAGGTACATGAAATCCTTAAGCCTCGAGTTCCTGGCATATCCGAAGAAGTTATAGATTATCTTGTCGTGTACCATCATCTGAGCGCTATCGTAGTGGCAGATGAACCGATAGCCCAACACTCGGGAGCCGTCCGGTCCCTGCCACCAGAACTCCACATCACTGGGCATCTGGTAGCCCCTGGCGAAGAAATAAACGTCAATTCCACTCTTCTTGAGGATCTGTGGCAGCGTCCAGCAGTGGCCGCTGAAGATATCCAGGTTCCAGCAGCTTCGCACGTCGATGTCAAATCTTTCCTTGAAGTAGCGCTTCCCATAGAGCAGTTGGCGCAGCAGAGACTCGCCGCAGGGGATATTGCATTCCGGCTCGGTATACATGGCTCCAGCGACACCCCAGCGCCCTTTCCTCACATATTCCTTGATCCTATCGAATAGAGCTGTGCCCTCGAGATGCTCGTATATCGGCGGCTGGTCCTGTGCGAAAGTATATTCGGGGTGGTTATCCATGATGCGCACAGACTCAGCGAATGCACTCGATGTGAGGCGTTTGGTCTCGGCATAGTCCCAGCCCCAGGCCAGGTCGATATGGGAATGGGGGACTATATGCAGCGTGTAGAGCTTGGTGATCGGAACGATCTCCTTCAACAGTGCATCCGCACGTCGCAGGGAATCGAGGAAGTTTTGCGCATCTCCGCGCCTGTAGGCTTCCATATCCACGGTGTCAAGATATCTCACCAGAACCCCTTCGTACTTTTCCCTGTTTTCCTCGTCGAAGTCCCTCATTTTTTCCACAAAGGAGAGCGCCTCACGGTAGCGTGTCACCTCGTCGATCCGCCTGCTGAAGAAAAATCCCACCCCCGGTGCCTCATGGCTGAGCGCTCCATCTCCTACACGCAAGGCAAACGACATCTGATCACCTGCGGCGGCCTGCTCCGTCAACACGGCGTGATCGCCCTCCATGGCCACCGGCGCCCCGTTTACATAGAGCTGCCATGTCCCTCCCATCGCAGGTCGAAAGGTAATCCGTGCGCCATCCAGCAGGACAGGTACGGTCCATTTGGCCCGGAACCAGACCACGTCCCATGCTGTGTTGCCGAGGACACCCATATCTGTTTGCCAACCCGAATCATCGTAACCCGGCTCCTCAGCTCTGGGCGGGTCGTCCACAATATATCTCCATACGACCTGTGGTGGTACCTTGACCTCATCGCTGGGGTTGCTCAGACGTACAGATTCCAGAATTTCCATGAGCATGGCAAGCTCCTGACTTTAGGTAGTAGTTATCTGTTTACGTAGTTTTTACGAAGCTTTTGTTGCTTGCTCCCGGAGCCTCACCCCCGTCCCTTCTCGGCGGGCGAAGGGGGAGCTTTAACTTCTGCCTTGATAAAAGACAGGGATTAGGCCGGGAGGAGCAGGCGTTAAGAGGACACAAAAGCATTTCGACTTGGCCTTCTCTTAGAAATGATTTTCATCAAGGTCTCATGGCTGCCTCCGCGATGTCGCTCAATGCGGTCTCGATCTTTTTTATGATTTCACCACACCCCGTAATACCGTGTCGCTCTGCAAGGTAATTTGGATCATTATAGGTCAACCAGACCTGCCCTTCCTTGTCTTCCCAGACCAGCGCCTTCTGTGGAAGATCAATCCCGACACTTTGACCGCACTTCATCAACGGTGTTCCTACTTTGGGGTTTCCGAAGATAATCAATTCGGTCGGACGCAACTCCTGTCCCACCTTCCGTGCGCCTTCTGCGTGATCAATCCTTTGGAACAAAGTCAATCCCTTTTCTGCCAGTATGGATTCGAAGCGATCCGCTGTTTCCCTTGCACTGTGATTGCTCTTAATGGAGATCAAGCCAGGGTCCATATCGCTCGGTGGAGAACAGGATAGAAAAGACATTACTAACGGAAATAGAATCGCCCAGTTAAGCAGCTTGTGCATCTGTGACCTCCTTAGGGATTAAAGGTCGGACAAAATAGGCATAGCTGGTCATAGTCTACACAGCCGAAATGCTCAAAACAAAGACCCTACTATTCCCCAAATTCAGGAGCAGGGTAGTCGAAATGTTCATAGCAGGACCATATCCTGTCCGGTTTCAAAGCTTTGTCGAGCTTTGGATCTTTATTGGAGTATTTTCTGTAGACCTAAAATCAATATAGAAACCTTGCGCGCATACTGTCAAGCCCTTTTCGAATTCCCTTACCTGAAAATCCGCCTGGGGAGTTCCGTCGGGATCTTCTTAACTCGTCACCGAAATGGGAATATGGATTTTCAAGGCCGGACACAGTTTTTTCTTGACAACTTTATCTACCCCATTTATATTTGCCTTTCACAAGGTTTCAATGATGTTAAACTAATCTCCAAAGCCAGAAAAAACGGAAAAGATCCATGGGTTCCGCTTTATCTTATTTTTCAGGTTCCTGCGGGGGCCGAGAAACTTCTATTTCAGAACTCCATCCTACCGGCTGGGAAAAGGTGGCTGAACCTTTTTCCCCTTCCTTTCCACGCCTTCTGGATCTAATTTTACGGATTGCTCGTGTGGATTTGAGGGTGATCGCCCACGCGCTTGTGGGCCCTGTGGTGATCCTAGAGCTACATCACCATACAGAGGCCCTTTCCTGAGTCTTTTTATCCCTTAGCAAAAATAAAATCGACCTTGGAGGAGCCTCTGATAAGTCAAAGGGTTTCGGCTTTGCATATATTTTTTCAACGATAAGGAGAAATTCCATGAGAAGCGATGTTACAAAAAAGGGTGTTGAAAGGGCGCCGCACAGGGCACTCCTTTACGCCACAGGTGTTGATAAGTCTGAGCTCGACAGGCCCTTCATAGGGGTTGCGACGAGTTTCACAGACCTCATACCGGGCCATGTGGGGATGAGGGAGCTCGAAAGATCCATCGAAAAGGGCATACATTCGGGAGGTGGGGTCTCCTTCATCTTTGGAATACCCGGGGTTTGTGATGGTATATGTATGGGTCACAGTGGAATGCACTATTCACTCCCTTCCCGCGAGCTTATAGCTGACTCGATCGAAACGGTTATCCAGGCCCATTCGCTCGACGGGATCGTCCTTTTGACAAACTGCGATAAGATAACGCCTGGTATGCTTATGGGTGCTGCCAGAGTTAATGTCCCGACCATAGTTGTAACCGCCGGCCCGATGTTCTCAGGGATGTATAAGGGGAAAAGGAGATCCCTCGTGCGTGACACCTTTGAGGCTGTAGGACGCTATCAGGCCGGTGAGATAGATGAGGAAGAGCTTTCGGAACTGGAGATGGAGGCATGTCCCGGCCCGGGTTCCTGTCAGGGGCTCTATACGGCGAACACTATGTCATGTGTAACCGAGACGCTCGGGATGTCGCTTCCGGGATGTGCCACGGCGCTGGCCGGGCAGTCTAAGAAGAAGAGGATAGCTTTCCTGAGCGGGGAGAGGGTTGTGGAGCTTGTGAGGCTTGGCGTGAGATCGAGAGATATAATGACCAGGGAAGCCTTCGAAAATGCCATAAGGATCGACATGGCCCTCGGAGGCTCAACCAATACCGCCCTGCACATACCTGCCATAGCGAGGGATGCAGGGGTGGAGGTTTCGCTTGATCTGTTCGATAAGATAAGCCGTGAGACCCCTCATATAACGGCGATACGACCTGGGGGGGAACATTTTATGGAGGATCTTGAGTATGCGGGCGGGATACCCGCTGCACTCAATGTCCTTGAAAGCTTGATGAACGACTGCATGACCGTCAGCGGTATGAGGATAAAGGAGATAGCCTCGGGTTCGAGGGTCCAGGATCCTGAGGTGATACGTAGCCTGGATAATCCTTATCACAAGGAGGGTGGCATCGCGGTGCTCAGAGGATCCCTAGCACCCGATGGCTCTGTGGTGAAGCAGAGCGCAGTGAGCCAGAATATGATGGTCTTTGAGGGCAAAGCGAGGGTCTTCGATTCGGAAGACGAAGCGATGAAATCGATACTCGACAAGAAGATAAAGTCGGGTGATGTTGTGGTCATACGCTACGAAGGCCCCAAGGGTGGTCCGGGGATGAGGGAGATGCTATCTCCGACATCGGCCATAGTCGGGATGGGGCTCTCCAACTCGGTTGCCCTGCTGACCGATGGCCGTTTCTCGGGCGGCACGAGAGGACCGTGTATAGGCCACATATCTCCCGAGGCGGCCGAGAGGGGACCGATCGGCATCGTCCGTGATGGAGACCCTATAAGAATAGATATACCTGGAAGAAAAATAGATATCCTTTTGGATGAAAATGAGCTTAAAAGAAGGTTCGAGGAATGGAGTGCACCGGAGCCGAAGGTGAAGGGGGGCTGGCTGGAACGCTACGCGAAGCTGGTCTCATCTGCAGCATCCGGCGCGGTTTTGAAGACAACATAAGCTGCCCTCCTTCCTCTTTTGAAAAATCGGAGGTATGATTCCATGGAGATGACAGGGGCAAAAATTCTGCTTGAATCTCTCAAGAGGGAAGGCGTCAAAGAGATTTTCGGGATACCGGGCGGTGTCCTGATCCCTGTATTCGATGAGATTCACAAGCAGAGCGACATAAAATTTATACTCACGAGACACGAACAGGCAGCCGCACACGCCGCCGATGGCTATGCCAGATCCAGCGGAAGGGTCGGGGTCTGCATAGCCACCTCCGGTCCCGGTGCCACCAACCTGGTTACCGGTATAGCTACGGCCTATATGGACTCCGTCCCGATAGTTGCCATAACCGGCCAGGTCCGTGTTCAGATGATCGGGAGCGATGCCTTCCAGGAGGCGGATATAACCGGCATAACCAAGCCTATAACCAAGCATAATTACCTTGTCAAAGATGTGAAGGACTTAGCAGGGATAGTGAAGGAAGCCTTCTACATAGCCTCAACCGGGAGGCCGGGACCGGTCCTGATCGATCTCCCGGTCGATGTATCGACATCGACGGCGGAGTTCGTATACCCGGAGAAGATCGAGCTGAGGGGCTATAAACCCAGCTACGAGGGTCACCCCCGCCAGATAAAGAAGGTCGCGGAAGCGATAAGGGAATCGGAGCGTCCCCTTATATATGCTGGCGGTGGGGTCATCATATCAGATGCCCAGAGGGAGCTCGTCGAGCTTGCGGAGAAGGGGAATATCCCTGTAACAACTACACTTATGGGGCTTGGTGGATTCCCCCATAACCACCCTCTCTTCCTCGGAATGCCGGGGATGCACGGCACAAGGTCTGCCAACATGGCCTTCCAGCAATGCGATCTTATAATAGCTGTCGGTGCGAGGTTCGACGATCGTGTTACAGGAAAACTCGATGCATTCGCGCCACATGCGAAGATAGCACACATAGATATAGACCCCGCTGCCATAAGCAAGAACGTCGTGGTGGATATCCCGGTAGTAGGGGATGCCAAGGTTATCCTCACTGAGCTCAGTAAGGTCATTAAGGCGAAGAAGAGGAATGGCTGGAATGATATGATAGATGAGTGGAAGGCTAAATACCCGCTTGTCTATAAGAATAGCAAGAGGGTGATAAAGCCACAATATGTCGTCGAGCAGATATATGAGGCCACGAAGGGGGAGGCGATAGTAGCCACCGAGGTCGGGCAGAACCAGATGTGGGCGGCCCATTATTACAAACTGTCGAAGCCCAGGATGCTTGTGACTTCGGGGGGGCTCGGCACTATGGGGTTCGGTTTCCCTGCCGCAATCGGAGCCCAGGTAGCCAACCCCGATAAAGTGGTTTTCGATATAGCTGGGGATGGGAGCTTCCAGATGAATATACAGGAACTTGCGACCGTTGCCCAGTATCAGATCCCGGTTAAGATCGCTATCCTTAACAACAAATTCCTCGGTATGGTCCGCCAGTGGCAGGAGCTCTTCTGGGAATGTCGCTATTCCGGGGTCTGTCTCGAGGTATCGCCTGACTTTGCGAAGGTTGCGAAAGCTTACGGAGTCGAAGGCATAAGCGTGAAGAGGCCAAAGGACGTACGCCCAGCGATTGAAAGGGCCCTCTCGATCGACGGCCCGGTGGTCATCGACTTCCATGTCGATCGGGAAGAGAACGTCTATCCTATGGTACCCGCAGGGAAGGCTATAAGCGAGATGATAGGAGGTCTGGCATGAACGACAAGAAGCATACAATCTCCGTACTCGTAGAGAACCATTTCGGGGTACTCGCCAATGTTTCAGGCCTCTTCGCCGGCCGGGGATTCAACATAGATAGCCTTTCAGTCGGTGAGACAGAGGACCCGGACATGTCGAGGATGACGATCGTTGCCAGGGGAGATGACAGGGTCCTGGAGCAGATCGTAAAACAGCTAAACAGGCTGATCGATGTCATAAAGGTAACGGATGTAACCGGACAGAAGTTCGTCGAGCGCGAACTTGTGCTTATCAAGGTCAACACTAACAAGGAAACCAGACCCGAGATAATACAGATAGCGGAAGTCTTCAGGGCAAACGTTGTCGACATAAGCC
>CAZTBA010000271.1:0-8462 GCA_964611725.1 uncultured bacterium | reverse complement strand
TGACCCTAAGGCCCGCCACTGCCTGCCTCATGGCCTTGAGTGATGCCCTGAGTATGTTGATAGAGTCGATCTCAGAGCTTTCCACAATTGCTGTTCCCACAGAAATGGCCATCTCGTTCACGGCATCGAAAAGCTCCGATCTCCTCTCAGGGGTCAGCTTCTTACAGTCATCTACACCGGGGATAAAAAGATCCGGGGGAAAAATAACCGCTGACGCAACCACAGGACCTGCGAGTGGACCCCGTCCTGACTCATCGACCCCGGCGACCTGCAGGGCACCGCCTGCGCGGAGTTTCCTTTCAAGGCTCTGGAGACGTTCCAGCCTCGCTATCTCTTTCCGGACACGTCCTTCGGCCTTTACCGCTGTAGCCCTTACCGCGGGCCTCGGATCGCGCTTCGCCCTGGAGACAAAGTCAGGTGTCACCTTGCGCGAGTTCAGAAAAGATATGGCTTCATCGGTGCTAAAATCGAATGGATTTATATCAGACATATCGAACCTCAGCCTGCAGCAGCAACTTCAACTGCTACAGCTTCATCTCCCTGGGAAGCCTGCTGCTCGAACATCCTTCTGTAGAGGCCGCCCCTGGCCAGAAGCTGATCGTGGACGCCGATTTCGACGACCCTTCCCTCGTCAAGAACGACCACCAGGTCAGCTTTCTTTGCGGTTGCAATCCTGTGGGTAATCACAAAGGAAGTACGGCCTTCAAGGATTTTCTCAAAGGTCTTCCATATCTTTGCCTCCGTCTCCGCATCGAGGGCTGATGTGCTGTCGTCGAGGATAAGGATATCGGGGTCGGTGAGCAGTGCCATCGCTATAGCGAGCCTCTGCTTCTGTCCTCCCGAAAGACTCATTCCTTTCTCTCCCAATATCGTTTCATACTTGGCCGGGAGGGTAAGGATGAAGTCGTGTAGCTCGGCAGCCTTTGTGGCCCTCATAACCTGGGAAGGGGTAGCGTCGGTCCTGCCGTACTTTATGTTCTCAGCTATGGTCCCTGTGAAGAGTATGGGATCCTGAGGGACTATCCCTATCCTGCTTCTAAGACAGGTAAGCTTTATGTTCTTTGCATCCATGCCATCTATGGATATTCTCCCATTAGCTACATCGTAGAGCCTCGGAATAAGGCTGATCAGTGTGCTTTTCCCGGAGCCCGAGGGACCGACTATGCTCACCATGGTTCCCGGAGGAATGTCCAGATTTATGTCCTTGAGAACGTGATCCCCCTCGTCGCTGTACGTGAACCAAACCCCTTCGAAACTCACATGGCCCTTTAGATGTCTGAGCGTGATCGCATCCGGTGAATCTTTTATGATGACCTCCTGATCCAGTATCTCGAAGACTCTTCTCAGAACAACCATAACCCACTGCAGCACAACACCCATATTGGTCATCCTTATCACAGGCGCAAACATGGAGCTTGTGCTCGAATAGAAGAACAGAAGCGCTCCGAGCGTCATAACTCCTGATTTGACATCCAGGGCCCCTTTCCACATAATAGCCGTTGTACCTATTATACTTATTACTGAGGAAATAGAGCCTATGACGGTTTGGTATACCGATCCCCTTATGGTCAGGCGGGTGAGATCACCGGCCTTCCTGAAGAAGCTCCTCACCTCGCGTATCTCCTGAGCGAAGCCTTTGACAACCTGGACCCCGGAGACTTTCTCCTCTACGAGACCGTATACCTCGGAGTTCCTTTCCCTTATCTCCTTATTATTCTCCTCTATCTTGCGACTGAAAATCCGGTAGCTGATTGCATAGAAAGGGAGGGTGGCGAACGCTATAAGTGAAAGCCTCAGGTTAAGCCTGAAAATGATGAAAGCCCCAATTAATAACATCATAATATCGGCGAATATGGATGAGAAGGTCCAGGTAGCATTCCCCTGGATGACATCAACGTCATCGAGAATCCTCGACATTATCTTTCCGGTCTGTCTCTCGTCAAAGAAGCTCATCTGAAGTGTCTGGAGCTTTCTGTGAAGCTGTTGTCTGAGTGCAAAGACGATCCTCTGCCCCACATAGGCTATATTATATTGGTAGATCCAGGAGAAAAATATGGTGAGAAGATTCGCGGATATATCCGCAAGGAAGATTATCAGCAGAAGCCTCAGCCTTTCCTGGGTCGTCTTACCCTGAGGTGGCGTATTTGTTTCCTCCGTATCTGCCCCAGCAGATGTGCTGTCGCTCTCCGAAACCGCGGCCGTGCTTCCCTTCCCCACCTCCAGTACATCGTCAACCATAACCTTACCCAGGTAACCGAAGACATAGGGGTTCAGGGCAACCAAGGACGTCACTACTATAGCAATAGACATCCTTCCCCAGTGTGGAGCAATATATTCCCTTATCAGACGTTTGAAGTCTTTCACGGCACAGTCCACCTAAACTGTTACGCCCAAAGGAGCATACTGTTGCTCGAAGAGCTGGCGATAGAATCCATCGGACTTCACAACAAGATCCCTGTGGGGACCAACCTCTATTATTCTTCCATCATCCATGACCACTATAAGATCGGCATTGACTATGGTAGACAGCCTGTGCGCTATAACGAAAGAAGTGCGGTCCTCCATAACGTTCTGCAGTGCTTTCTGTATAAGCGCCTCCGACTCGGAATCGAGCGAGGAAGTGGCCTCGTCGAGTATGAGTATCTTCGGATCGGCCAGCACTGCCCTGGCTATGGCTATCCTCTGGCTCTCGCCTCCAGAAAGGCTTATACCGCCTTCCCCTATTACGGTGTCATAGCCTTTCGGCCTGCTGTCTATGAAATTGTGTATCTCAGCAATCTTCGCAGCCTCTATTATCTCCTCATCAGACGCGCTCTTCCTGCCGTACTTTATGTTCTCCCTTATGGAAGTATTGAAGAGAACCGTATCCTGAAGGACAACGCCTATCTGGCTCCTGAGCGATCTCAATGTGACTTTCGATATGTCCTGGCCGTCTATGGTTACCCTTCCTGAATGTGGATCATAGAACCTGAGGATCAGGCTCGCCATTGTGGTCTTCCCACAGCCCGTGTGCCCAACGAAAGCCACGATTGTCCCGGGTTCAATATCGAGGTTTATATCCTTGAGTACAGGTTCGCCCGGAACATAGGAAAACCATAAATGCTCAAACTTCACATGTCCCTGGTTTATTGCGATAGGCCTGGCTCCCTCGACCTGTTTAACATCGGGTTTCGAATCCAGTATCTCAAATATCCTGTCGGCGGACACGCCCGTCTGCTGGAGGGTATTCGAAAGCTGCGTGAAATTCAGGGCAGGGCCAAGGAGCCTCCACAGGTAGGACATGAAAGCTATTACCTCGCCGTACTGCATCTCCCCTTTTATAACGAGGTAGCAACCAAAGGAATACATAGTTGCACCCCCAATACCATTTATAAGGCTCGAAGTAGTGGAGAAAGAAGTGCTGTATATTATTCCGCGCATGGCATAGCCGAGGCTTTCCCTGGTATCAGCTATAAACTTCCCGGTTTCCGACTCTTCCTTGGCGAAGGATTTTACCCTTCTTGCCCCCCTGATTCTCTCCTGAAGCGTCCCGATGACCTCATCCATCTTGTACCTGTAAAGTATGTTCGTAGACCTTATCTTCCGCACAAAGAGGTGATAGTTGATAAGGTACAACGGAAGGATAAACAGTACAGAAAGTGATAGTTTCCAATTCATCAAGAATATAATCGACAGGGCGAAGAAGAAGGAAATGAGATCTGTTACCATGGTTATGGTATTTCCGGTTACGAGGTTTCTAACCATGGCAACGTCACTCATAATCCTCGAGATTATCCTCCCCGCGCCCATAGTATCGTAGAAGCTCATCGAGAGACGCTGGAGATGTCTGTATATCTCGAGCCTCATGTCGAAGATTAGCCTCTGACCGATGAAGGCTATGACATAAGTGTTCCAGAAAGATATAAATATGGATAGGATCGGGACGGCGGCCATCATGAGGATGACAGCGTTGAGGTGATTCCAATTCCCAACTCCCACCACATCATCGATCAGCCATTTCATCACAAGGGGTGGTATGAGACCTACGAAAGTGAGGACACCGGTGAGCGCCACAGCGAGGATCAATTTCCTGCGGAAGGGCCTGGCAAACCTGAGCACCCTTTTGAGGTTTCCGAGCCCTGAGGGCTCCTTCTTATTTCCTGAGTATGCCATTATATTTATACCAGAAAGTCCCCTGCTTAACCATGATACTTTCTGGAGATCCTGAACTCTCCGGCCATTCTGACGGGAAAGAAGAGTTTGCCAATCCAAACTGAGCGAGCTTCACTTCGGATATATAGATTATAAGCGGCCCTTTAAAAGCCGCTTCTGCAATCAAAGCAAAATAGATTCTTTTTCAAAAATTTTGAATATCTAAATATATAAAATCGAAATTACAGATACAACAAAAAATGGCAGATGGAGGTCCGATCGGAAAATTTGCTTTGACAACCATAAGCCTATAACCTATTTTTAGGTTTATAGACACTAAGTAATTATACAAAAATGACCACGAACTGTCAACCCGACGGTTTTCTATCGAAAGGTTCACGCAAGGAGGTATAAATGATAAGTTCCGAGGTGGTCAGGGATCTTGTGGTGAAGGCCGATACAAAGATAGTGCTCGTAGTTATGGATGGCCTTGGTGGACTTCCCCATCCGGGAAGTGGCCTTACTGAGCTCGAGACTGCCAGGACCCCGAATATGGACAAGCTTGCAGGGAGAGGGATGCTCGGACTTACGGACCCGATAGGCCAGGGGATCACACCGGGAAGCGGGCCTGCCCACTTAGCCCTCTTCGGATACGATACCTTCAAATACCAGATAGGTCGCGGCGCTGTGGCGGCCTTCGGCATAGGTTTCGATATGTGCGGAGGCGATGTCGCGGTGAGGATAAACTTCGCGACGATAGATGAAAACGGAGAGATAACTGACAGGCGGGCGGGGAGGATCCCGACGGAGAAGAACGCCGAGCTTTGTGGGATACTCAGGGAGATAAAGATAGATGGGATAGAGACATTCATAGAGCCCGTCAAGGATCACCGCGGTGTGGTTATATTCCGCGGGGGAGGTCTCTACCCGGATCTCAGCGATACTGATCCCCAGGCCACCGGGGTCCCGCCGAAGAAGGTGGAGCCGCTTGATCCTCGGGCAGAAAAGGCCGCGAATATAGCGAATGAGTTTATCGCCAGGGCGAAGGAGGCCCTCAAGGACGAGCATCCGGCCAATATGATCTTGATGAGAGGATTCGAGAGCTGCCCCGATGTCCCTTCCATGGAGGAGGTCTACGGCCTCAAGTGCGCGGCGATAGCGGTCTACCCGGACTATAAGGGGATGGCTAAGATCGTCGGAATGGACGTGCTCGAAGCGGGATCAACCGTGGCCGAGGAGGTGAAGACGCTCGAAGATAACTACGATAAGTATGATTTCTTCTTCTTCCATGTGAAGCCGACCGACAGTGCGGGCGAGGACGGGAATTTCGAGAAGAAATCCAAGGTGATAGAGGAAGTCGATTCCTATATACCGAGGATAGCGAGACTGAACCCTGAAGTCCTTATAGTTACGGGCGACCACTCCACTCCTTCCCTCTTCAAAGCTCATAGCTGGCACCCGGTCCCGCTCATGATGATCGGGAAATGGGTCAGGACAGATAGGGTCAAGGAATTCTCTGAATCCGCCTGTGCCATGGGATCGCTCGGCCGTTTCCCTGGAACTGAGGTTATGGCTTTGGCCATGGCCCATGCCGAAAGGCTTACAAAGTTCGGAGCCTGAATTTGATTGCAGATTTGGGAATTCATGGCGCGATTGATGACTAACACCAGATTGCATTTGGGAAAGCAATATATAGATTTATAGAACGTCGATCTTCATGTAGGGGCAGGGCATACCCTGCCCCTACATCGGTCAATACTATGTTACTCGAAAGAGAAGTACTACACTCTGAAATCCAAGATGGTATAGACTCTTACAAGCAAATTCCCAGAACTGATTATGTACAAAGGTTTCCTGAAAATAGCCCACAGGGGTTGGTCGGCTGTGGCCCCCGAGAATACCCTATCAGCCTTCGAGATGGCTGTCAAAGCAGGGGCCGATGCCGTTGAGATGGATGTGCACTCCACGCTCGACGGGGAGATAGTCGTTATCCACGATACGGATATGGACCGCACTACGGACCTGTCCGGTCCGGTCAGTGGGAAGACCCTCGCCGAGGTGAAGATGGCGGATGCTGGGAGCCGATTCGACAGCGGATTCGAAGGGGAAAGGGTCCCGACCCTCGAAGAAGTGCTCGACCTCCTGAGCGCGAGGGCCATAGCCATAATCGAGATAAAGGGACAGGGTATAGCTGAGGGTGTAGTCCGCTCCATCAACAGGGTCCGTGCCTTCGACAATGTCGTGGTGAAATCGTTCAATCCGGAAGAGGTCCTGGCAGTCCAGGAGCTTGATGCCTCGATACCCAGGGCCCTCCTGATCGGTGGCAGGGCAGCCGGAGATTACGCCAGAGGTGTGGAAATAGCCCATTCGGTAGCAGGGGTAGGCGGAGGAGCTGCTTCAATAGCATGGCCGATCGTATCACCGGAGCTCGTGGAGGCGATCCACAGCAGGGGGCCCTCGGTATGGGCCTGGACTGTTGACGATGTTGAAACTGCTGTAAGGATGTTGGACGCAGGTGTGGATGGGATAATATCAAACAGGTTTGATATCCTCCTCAACCTTTGATCTCATGCGGGGACAGACATCACAAAATTCGGGATATATCGCTCAATCCCAATCCATTGAGGTCGGCTATACCACCCTTCTCTTCAGCTTCATACAGACGCCAGATAACTCGCAAGCTCGCCAAGCTGTCACGTCCGTTGGTCAAAGGTGTATTTCCGGTCTCAATGCAATCCAGAAAATGGGACATCTCATTTTCCGTATGCTTACCTGATACGGCCAATTCCAGCAGTACTTCCTCGCCGGCTTCGGTGTGGGCGATAAGCTTCTTGTCGCCAAAAGCGACTTCGATCATACCTTCAGTGCAGTGGGCATGAAACGAATACCCCAGCCGGGTCCCCTTAGCACCCCAGGTCCCGAAATGATACCCCAACGCCCCACTCTCGAATTCGATGACGACATTGCTGGTACCTTCTCTCTCCATCCACGGAGTGCCATAATTGGTGCCAAGATGACATCCGTTTACCGGGTTGCCAAGGTACCACAGCAGGAGATCGATGTAGTGGCACCCGTGGCTGAAGAGCTGTCCGCCGCCGAGCGTTTCCGCTTTGGATGCCCAGTGATCAGGAGGATATTGCGTATGTTGTTCAGTCCAAAGGGACACCTGGAAGACATCTCCGTAAGCCCTCTCCTCCAGAAGCCTTTTCATGCCGACTGCCAACGGATGATACCTCATGCAGTATGCCACCATGAGAACACGATCGGCCTTCTCCGCAGCCTCGATCATCTCGAGGCATTCCCGCTCGCTATTCGCCATAGGTTTCTCCACCAGCACATGTTTGCCCGCTGCCAGACATTCAAGCGTTACAGGATGATGGAGATGGTGAGGTAGAGAGAGCAGAACTGCATCCACATCATTGAGAATATAACGGTAGTCTGTAGCGACTTTTACATCCGGTAGGCCCTCAGCTACAGCAGCCACTTTGGATTCATCCACATCAGCCGCTGCCACCAATCGCAGCCGAGAGCTCAGCCGACCGAATCGCGAAGAATGGGTGCGAGCCATTCCGCCACAGCCAATAAGACCTAATCGTATAGATGACATTTCCAAATCCCCATCTTTAAGCTACTATCAGTCATATGGATTCGCAGTCTGCCGCCCATCTTCGGAAACCTTACTGGTTCCGAAATACTTTGTGGATAATAGGAATAGACAACTGACTGCAAGCAGTATACCCCCGAACCATTGCACAGGCAACAGGCTTTCCCTCAAAACGATACTGGCGCCCAGAGCCGTCAGAAAAGGCTGTGCGGACAAGCCACCTTCTGTTATAACCGGGCCAAGGGCATGTATGGCACGATAAAGCGATACGTGCGAAATAGCGATGCCGATCATTGCAGATGATACCAGAAGCATCCAGTTGCGCGGCCCCAACTGCAGCGATCTCATCCAATCACCGAAAACGAACATTGCAATCCACAATATCACAGTCGTATACAGGCTGATAACCCCGAAACTCAACCGCACGCCATATGCGGACATATGTCGACGGACAAAGACCCCATAAAGCCCCCAGCTGGCGGATGTTCCAATGAGGATCGCCATTCCGGCCGGGGATGTTCCTCCACGTCCCAGGCCACCGCCGTATATGGCAACCAGTCCGGCAATGATGCCAACTGCTCCGATCCAGAAGGTAGGATGGCGCGCTACGGACCGCTCCCGGGGCAGGAAGGCAAAACCGAAAATGGTAGCGAAAAGGAACGAACTCCGCATGACAAAACCCATGAAACTCGCATCATTGAAATACGGAGACAATGCCCATCCGACC
>CAZTBA010000270.1:0-8521 GCA_964611725.1 uncultured bacterium | reverse complement strand
TCAAGTTCCTGGAGCAGTAATACTGTGTCTTTGGTTTCATCGTAAACCAGATCCCGCATGTCAGCCGGACTGATCATAAGCCCGGTCTTATATGCGCAATCACCGTCAAACAGAACGAGGTCAGGCTTGACGACGGACACGATTTCGCGAATCGCTTTCCGGTCTCTTTCCTGGACCCAGTGCATGCAAGCTTTCAGGAAATCGCGATCATCGTAAAGCTTATAAGCGAAATTTTCGAGGCCCATACCTGTAGCGATCGTATGAAAACACCAGGGCAGGTACAGGACTCCTGCTATTCCGGCTTCATTCACCTTTCGCTGATTCTCCCGAAGCTGGGGAATGACCTCAGACCAGTCGGGAAGCTCCCGCTCCTCGAGCTGTTCCAGGGTTGTGAGGGAGCCCCCGGAGTAATGGATTGAGCTGTCGCTGGCCTGTTGGGTCTCACTAAAGCCGCAATTCAAGTTTGCATAACCAATGGAGATGGCCGCCATCCCGAGATCGTCAGCCATTCGGATACTGGACTCAATTTGAGAAGGGTCACCATAACGTTTCTTCTGCATCTCATGTTTGCCGAACCAGACTTCCCAGAAAGGAACTATTTCAGTTCTATCACCACGCATCAATTGATTAAAGATCTCCCTTTTCATTGACGTTCCCCCGTATCTTTCTCAAAGGCAGTCCGATGAGTTAAATTCAGTAGCAAACCACCAAGATAAACATCCCTTGTCTATCATGCAAGAGATTTGATGAGACGGTTACGGATTTGGCCAATGGAATAATCAGCAGGCCATAGCTTTAGCTAATCTTCGAAATGCTTTTGTGGCTTCTCAATGCCTGGTCTTCTCCAGCTAATCCCCGTCTCCTCTCCGGGCGAGGGTTAAAGACCCTCTCTCTGTGAGCGCAGGAGGGCGAGGGTGAGTTTCCGGGACCAAGCAGCAAGAACCTCGCAGAAATTACCTAAGCTCCTACCACTTGCGGATAGATCCCCGGAATTCTCAACAGGGCTTGGAAGGGAAATCTTCTTGACACACAACGGAATTCATTTTAATTTGGAGCCGATGTGATTTAATCTATGCATTGGGCCGATTAGCGTTTCACAGAATTCAATTGCACTGTATGTAACCCTTTAATCGCAGATCATCAGGGAAAAAATGCTGAAGGATTTTAGCTTCATGCTATCTGAAAAATCAAAAGATCTCGACCGAGCCGGCTCTCGATTGTGGGCGGAAAGGGCATCCTTATATGGCAAAGAAGGCGTAGATATAGTCAATTTGAGTGGAGCCCCTATTGGGCTCCCCGGTGAAAACGTGCTTGAAGCAGCGAGTAAAGCGGCGAGAGAGAACGGAAAGTGTCCCTCAAGAGGGTTGTTGGAACTGAGGGAAGCTATAGCGGTGAAAGTCGAAAATGAAAACGGATTCAGTGTTGATCCGGAAACTGAAGTTTTAGTTACTAACGGAGCGATGCAGGCCATATATATTATAATGACTGGCTTGCTCGATCCGGGCGATGAAGTCCTGATGGCATCACCTTCGTTTTTCTACGATGGTATGATTAGACTTATGGGGGGAAGGCCCATTTTCGCTGATATGATTGAGGAAAGAGGTTTTCCACTGGAAGCGGATAGATTAGAAGAGATGGTGGGGCCTGAGACAAAAGTATTGATTGTGAATACACCTGTAAATCCAACCGGATATGTTGCTACTATGGAAGATCTCAGGGCAATGGCTGAGGTTGCTGATAGAAATAATTTGATTGTGGTTTCAGACGAATCCTATGAAAAATTAGTATACGACGGACGGAAACACTGGAGTTTCGCATCGATTCCGGGGATGAAGGAGCGGACGATAACAGTTCAGAGTTTTACTAAAAGCTATTCTATGCCAGGTTGGCGAGTTGGCTACCTTATGGGACCAGTTGAGATCGTAAGCTGCTTACGGAAGATCCTCGAATGGATGGTCCTTTCATGCAATTACGTTTCTCAAAGGGCCGCCGTAGCCGCACTTACGGGACCACAGGATTGGGTGAAAGCTATTACGGTAGATTTTGAAGATAACAGAAATCGATTGATGAAGGGCTTAGCTGGAATAGATGCTATATCCTGTGTTGAACCCCAGGGAGGTCCTTTCGCATTTCCGAATATCACGAAATTGGGAATGAAACCGGAAGATTTTTCTGAGTATATTCTGAGGGATTACGGGATTCGAACCACGCCAGGGCCAACTTTTAACTCTAATGACCATGTCAGGTTGGCCTTTGGTGGTAAAAAAGAAGATGTAGAAAAGGTTATAGAGAGGCTAAGTGAGGCTATTCGGAAGTTAAAAACAGTAAGATGATCGCGTTCTATTTGATGTTGAGGGAAAACCAGTTTTCGTCCGTATCAATGCGGGTATGCTCCAGTACATCTTCCGCTAATTCTAAATATATGTTTATAGAATTTATCTGAAAATTCGCGGAGAGGGAGGCTGGCTTTGGCATCAAAATAAAGCCCATTGAAGCTTTGAACATCCCCATCGGCTATCTCCTTTCTTTCCTTAAAAGGAACAAAAGGATACCAGGATCATCATTCGAAGCAGGAACCCATTCCATGAAAACATGCCAAATTCGCTTCCTTAAAACAAAAAAACCCTGCAGCTTGAATTTCAATTCAAGAACAGGGTTAAGCTTAAACTGGCATATTGGGACCTTTCTCCATTCAACCCAAAGCTTCGTTGAAACTCGGCTCTCGTTGAAATACGTCCCTGAAACCTTTTGCCGGTCAAAGACTAATGTAGAAATTCTGATTTATATTGTCAAGTGATTTTTCTCCAAATTTTTGGATAAATCGATTTTACTCGGTCCCGATGTTACCACGTATCTCCGCTTTTCCGGAGTTCTCATCTATTATCCGGACTTTCCCTCGCACGAGGTTATCGGTGATTATGGCCCGGCGGACGTTCTTTCCGAGCCTTACCTGTGGTGCATCGCTTGAAAAGTGACACCCGCGTACGATCAGCTCACCGGATTCGGCCTGTATGGCTGGTCTCCCTTCACGGTCCCTGTCGAAATCCCGGAAATTGCAGTCGCTGAAACTTACGAGCCCGCTTCCTTTTATGCGCGCAATCTGCTTGTTGGGTCCCCAGTAGGCACAGTTTACGAAACGCACTATCTCTTTGAATTCCTCTGTGACTACCACCATCGTCGGGTCCGGTCCCATAAATGAGACGAACTCCCCGTTCGTAATGAGAAGCCCCATTGGCTGTGCCGACTCGATCTGTATGGCGATGAGACAGTCGTCCGCGCCGATCCCGAGAAAATTCCCGTTGCAGGAACCTTGCTCGCTTCTTATAAAACGGTATCCTATCTTATACCCGAAGCAGAAGGTGTTATGCACGTACTGCCAGTCTGTCCGACCGAAGATGAAGGCTTCGCCGTTTTCGAGCTGCCAGTTGAAAAGCTCTGGCTTCATCGACCACCAGGGGTTCCAGTGGACGTTTTCGATGCGGCCAATGTCGTAGACTTCGCTTACGAGGACACCCCTGCGCAGGGGTTGGCCGTGTATGTTGCGGATAAGGTGCCTGATGGCGTTCCTGGCATCTATGGCGTTGTAGGGATTTAGTAGCTCACAGTCTAAGATCGCCGGGTTGTTGTTCCTCATCTGTACGCACCATGGGTAGGGGGAAGGTACCTTTTCGGGATCCTGCTCAGGGTAGTAGATGACCACACCGCGCAGGGTACTGCTGTGGTCAAGCGATATGAAAGGCGAGCCATCTTCGGAACCCTTTCCTTCGACGGCAAGGAGCACCGTACCATATTCGGGCTTCGGAAAACCCTTATCACGTATTCCTGAATGCGCCGGCGGGGTCTCGAAGGTTCCTTTCAAAGTGACATCCATCGGCACCCGGAGGTGCCCTCCGATCAGGTAGCGTCCCGTCGGAGCAAAGACCATCCCGCCTCTGGCAGCGCCTGCGGCATCGAGCGCTGCCTGGAAAGCGGCTGTATCATCGGTGACGCCATCCCCCTTTGCCCCGAAATCGACAACGTTATATACTGAGGACATCTTCTCGGAAGCTTCCTCGCCTTCCCCGGAAGCCACCTTCGCCATAGCTATAAGTGCCGGGAGCATAAGTGCCTCGATCATGTAGGTTCCGAGCATTTGTGCGCCCTCCTTCCAATATAGTTTCTGATTGTTTCAACCTTTTCCGGAAGGTTTTAGAACATTGATCACCTGTGCGATTTTGAGATCCACCTCAATTCCCTCAAGCGGGTCTGTTGGCGGCCAAACCCCCAGGAGTTTTGCTTCTGCCACCAGTGCTTCGAATATAGACAGGTTGCGCAGGTAATTCGGGCTCTCCTTCTTCATCTGTCTTCGTTCCCACTTTTCAAAAAAGTCCTTATCACGAATCATTCATAGCCCCTTGCTGGCATTCTGGCCGTCTCGTCGAACTGAGAGGGCTTCTCATGGAAATGATGTTAAAGAATAAGCATCTATAGGAGCCACTGCAAGCGTTTTATACATTACTCTCACAACGATATGGGCTGCTTAGACTCCACGCTGTCCATGATCCCATCCACGAGCCTGACCGCCTCTGCCCCGTCATCGAGCGTTGATGTAGGCTCCACATGGCCCAGCACAGCACGGGCAAAATGGCTGAGCTCCCCACAATATCCGCGCGTATAGTGTCCCCCGGCCTCCCAGTTAGCCATATTCCCCGATACGTAGTAACGATTGCTCCAACCGAACAGCTTGAGCCCTTCACCCTTCGCGAAACGGCTTGCGGGGGACATCACTTCGGTAGCCCGCGAGGCATCTATCAGGATACCCGCACCGTTGCCGGAGATATAGGTCTGCTCGAAACAATCGGACCAGTGATGACCGGAATTCATGTTGAGCTGCCCAACGGCGCCACTGGCAAAGCGCATAGAGACCGACACTGCCTGGACAGTTGCCCTGTCGCTGAAGCTGTAAGCCAAGAGACTCCGAACATCGCCTGCCAGGAAGCGGCCCAGGTCAAGCATATGTATGCCGTTAAACAGCAACATGTCGCGCATATCTTTGTATGGACCGGATCCATGTATCAGGGTTATGGACGAGAGGCGGCCAAAGGTATCGCTCTCCATGAACTCTTTGGCCACCAGGTTGGCAGGCGCAAATCGCTTCATGAATGCGACCATGCCCCAGACACCGTTCTCGCGTGCGACATCGGCCAGCTCCTGTGCATGGCTTAAAGTCCTGGCAGGGGGCTTCTCTGTGAAGATCGGGATGCTTCGTTGCAGCACCTGTAATCCAACCTCATAGTGCATCTCAGCCGGTCCACAGATGCAGACCCCGTCAGGCTGAACACTGTCAAGCATGGTATCGACGTCGGTAAACCATTCAGGTGCGCCATATCTATGGGCTGCGCAACTCGCCTTCTCGCTCACTAAATCGCAGACGGCGACCAGATCAAATTCGGGGATATGAGCGATATTGGGGTAGAGGGCCCCCGTCGAGTGGTTGCCAGCACCTACGAAAGCAATTCGTGCGACCTGTTGCTTATCCATGAGGATCTCCTGTATTTGGATCATTTCTACAGCTTGTTGCCCAGCATACCGTTGAGGTATATGTATGCTTCCTCGGTATAGCGTGGCAGGTTTTCGGGGTCTTCCACTTCCAACTCCAGCGTCAGATCGCCCCTATAGCCTGTTTCCCTGAAAACTGCGATTATGGAGGACAGGTCAATCTCCCCTCGCCCGATACCTACCGATACAGTGCCCATGTGATCTTTCAGATGTATTGCATAAATGCGGGAAGCGAAGCGGCGAATTAAAGCCACTGTATCCACCTTGGCTGAGTGGAAATGCCCGGTATCCACGCAGATACCTACCCGGGGATCGTCGATGGCATCCAGCACATCCTCGAAATCCTCCGGTTGCTCGAGGACATTGCCGTAGTGGGGTTCCAGCGTCAGCTTGACAGGGCTGACCGGCGATATCCGGTCCAGCACCTGGCGCACGCATGCGATCACCCGATCCAATGCACCGGATTCGGAGCGTTTCGAGGCGCCGGTCGAGGTGACATGATCGCCTCCCAGCTCCTCGACAAAGCCCACGCATTTGGCAATTGTGCGCGCCCTTTCCAGGACATCCCGATCGTCACTGCCACCCCATGGAGGTGTGTAGATGCCGACACAACTCATGCCCGATACCGCGGTCCGTTTTTTAAACTCTTGTAGGTCAAACGCATCCACCGCACTCACAGTCCAGATCATCGGACCGTGGATCTCCATATACTTGTAGCCGATCTTAGGAGCCAGCTCCAGCGTGGCCTCGACCTCGTCCTCGGCATATCCACGATAGCATATCGAGGCACATATTATGTCCATGAAACACCTCCCTATACATGGGGATTTGGGTCATGTCTTCAGGTCCTTTATTTTGAAATATATGAAAGGCAGACGACCTGTCAACATATTATTTCCCGGCCTTTCCTGTTTTCGTAGAAGATCCCAATGTTATACGGTGTAGATTCCGTTTGTAAGAGATTCATAGCCCCTCAACGAGGTTTTGAAGCGGATCGGAGTTCTATATTGATGATCTCTCTGCAAATTTTTGTGATTACAGATACGATTGAATATCTTATAGGGCACCTTTACCTTTCTTGAAAGGTGTGGAGTGGTGAATTTTAAAAAGTTATTGACGAATAGAAATTCTTTCATTATAATACCCGTAATGTAATTGATGGGTTTTGTTTTCAGTTCCTTCAAATCGGTCAATTACCTTCAACTTTTCAAAGGGCAGAGGAGGTGCTATGGCCCGTAAGTGTCTTATAGCATATATCCTGTTGATTCTACTTTTCCCACTGATTTCCTTTGCCCAATATGAAGAAGCCCCCTCACTGATCAGCCCTACTGCCGAAGTAGGCGCCAGCTTCAGATTTTCCAAAGCTCCCTTTTCACAGCCTGACCGGGTTTTTCTCAACCGCAGCAACTGGCCCGGGTATCTCAACTATGGCAAGGAGGCCTATGAAACGGCTGTAGTGAGCGCCCGTTCGTTCGAGCTGTATGATCGGCTGGGTTACAGGCTCCTGCGTGGTTATCCCCTCCTCACCTGGAATGAAGCATACTCGGACAGTCTGGCACTTCGGGAAAGTTCGATCTTCAGATCTAACCAGTTCTGGCAGTGGTTTGACAAGTTTGTGATCCTGCACGACAGCTATCGCGGCTGGAATGTCGGAGTCCTTATAGGTGATAATATCCAAACGACACTGACCCCCCTCACACTTGCGCAGGCACGGTGGGATGGCGTCCGGGTCGATGGGAAATCGAAACGCCATGGGTTTACTTTCCTTTCCACCAGGGGACAGCTCCGACATTATTCTTCCTTTCAGACATTACAGGATGAAAGCCCTGTGATCCAGTATGGTGGACGGTGGTTTACGAGGATCGGCGAAGTTCTTACCGCCGGCCTGACCTATTTTAACCAACTTCAGGTAGATATGGAGGCCCCCAAAGGAAGCTTCATCCACGGCAATCTTCCGTACCCAATGGAAGCGCCGAGCCGGATATTCCTGCGTGTGGAAGACGATTCTCCTTTAGATGGCAACCCTGCCGGAGCCTACGGGATAGATATCAACATCCAGGTTCGAAAGGATGACGGGACCTGGGAGACATTGACCTCCGATCCGGATGCCCCAAACGGTACGACTTATTCCTTTGGGCTTCGTCCGATCGTATCGGGCCGGCGGGTCGGTGATCACTGGGAGGCCGATGGATCCGGTGAAGCGGTGGATTTCGAGTTCCGGCTCCCTTCAGGCCAGGCGATACGTTCGGCCCGGTTCCGCGCGGAAGTGGCCGGGGATTACCGCATCAGCGTGCGTCAGGTCCATCCCTACTGGAATACGGAACAATTCATCGGTGACGGTGTGACAATAGGCCCACGCTGGGAGGACCGTTACTGGCCCTCGGTGCCGATGCCCAACAACCACAACCTGGATGGCCGTTCCGAGTACCCGGTAGACTTCAAAGCAAACAGCTCGGATAACCCGGAGTATGAGATTGTCTTCGGGGATGGTACAGATTATACGATCGATCCGGTGAGCGAATATCATCCCACCTATACCGTCAGGCGTGCGAAGGGGAGCCCGGAGATCTCGCATATTGAAACCGTAGAATTCGACTACGGTATCCCGGTCGGCCAGATTTTGTTTGGAGGGGATATAGAGGTTATGGCAGAAGGCCTGAATGTTAAGGGTGAATTGATATACAACTGGCAGGAGAGCCGGTTTCCATTTGCGAATGACAGCTTGGGAGTTCGGGGGAAGAGGTTCAGCCTCGATGCCTTAGCCGGATATATCAACGTGATCAAGGATTTCAGATTCGGAAGGCGGATTTTCTCTCTCGGTGGGGAAGTTTTCCGCCTTGATCCGGATTACTCCGGAGGGTATGATAGCCAGAGGGGGGGTATGGTCCTGTTCAGGGATAGGTACGCGGGGTACGTTGGGGTAAAGGGGCGCCAGGGCCGCACCAGCGTCACAGACAGGGTGTATCACGGAGCCACTCAGGAG
>CAZTBA010000269.1:0-8530 GCA_964611725.1 uncultured bacterium | reverse complement strand
TGATGGGTGTCTCGAGCCTGAGTTGGGGTGAAAGTTCCGTCGAAAGCTTCGGGCCATCCTCAGAGTAATCTATCTCAAACCTGTCCGGTTTTCTCCCAAGGTATGTCCTGAGCTCCATGGGTTCCCTTAGCGGGTCTATGGAAGGGTTCGTTACCTGGGATGCATTAAGCAGAATGTGATCCCAGTAGATCGGGTAGGGCCTGTCATTCCCCATTCCTGTAAGGAGCACACCTCCGCTTTCGGCCTGCTTGTATATGTTACTTATGGTACCGGAACTCCAGTTGGTGTTCTCTTTGAAATAAACAGGGTTCCGTTCAACTGAGATCGCATCGGTCGGACAGAGTGTCTCACATCGGTGGCATCCAACACACTTTGAACTTTCGCTTACAACCTTATCATCTTCTTCGTCGCCTATATGGACATCGTTGGCGCACTGCCTCACGCAGACCTGGCAGGCTATACATTTTCCCTCATCTCTTCTAATTATGAATTCCGGAGAAAGCAAACTTACGCTCAAGAGTTGACACCTCCTCTTTCAGCTTTCCTATTACAGGTTCGCCACCATTCGGGGACCACACTTTTTCCGGCAACGGACATACTTCCCTTATAGCCGCTTCCTCGCTCGCAATGTATAGAAAATCCCCGTCCCTTGCAGCCACAAGTGGCCTGAGCTTTATCCTGTCGTTAAGTCCCATCATGTGGGTTGAATCCGCTACAATTACACTGAAGGGTCCGTTGACAAGGGCGCTCCCGTAGGTTATTCTCAGGAATTCTGCCATCCTCCGCTCATTCTCAGGGAGTCTGTCTATCTCGCTCCAGAACGGGGCTGACAGGATCTTCGCCACAAGCTCAAAATTGAGTCCATGTTTCCTCGCAAGGAGATCGAAGAGATAGGTAATCACTTCCGTGTCGGTTGAAAGAGTACATTTGTAACCGAAATTTTCGAGGTAGCTCCTGTTTATGCCATAGGAAGAAATCTCCCCGTTGTGAACGACTGACCAGTCCAGGAGACCGAACGGATGCGCTCCACCCCACCATCCCGGTGAGTTGGTGGGGAAACGCGCATGCCCTGTCCAGGTATATCCCTTGTAATCGTCCAGTTTGAAGAATTCTGCTATATCCTCGGGATATCCAACCCCCTTAAATATGCCCATGTTCTTTCCACTCGAGCAGGCGAAGGCCCCATCTATGTAAGAATTTATCCTCATGAATATCTCCACCGAGAGGTTGGCCTCATCCGAAGCAGAAAGACCTCTGATCTTCTCATCCCTGAACCTGACGAAATACCTCCAGATATCGGGTGGATTTCCGATGCGGCTGACCTTCCTTGTAGGTATCGGTTCGTAATACTCAATCTGGTAGTTCTCTTGGAGATACCCTTCTGTCAACTCCCTCGTGCCTGAACCCTCGTACATTATGTGAAATGCATAGCAGTCAGAATACTCCGGATATATTCCGTATCCCGCGAATCCTCCGCCGAGGCCGTTACCACGCTCGTGCATATTCGCGATCGCTCTTATAACGGATTCTCCGCTGAAGCTCTTTCCGCTTTCGTCCATTATACCAATGATCCCGCAGCCGCCTATATCTTTCTCGTAATTTGTACGCACCTGTGGCCTCCTGTCTTTATCGGAAGGGCCTGTAGAGGTTTGTGATGGGAAGCCTCCTGTCCTTGCCGAAGGCCCTCGGCGTTATCTTTATACCCGGTGGGCTCTGGCGCCTTTTGTATTCGCTCCGATCCACCATCCTTATAACCTCTCTCACCAGTTCTTTCTCGAACCCCATCCCCGTTATCTCATCAAAGCTCCTGTCCTCTTCAACGTATGCCTTTAAAATCCGATCAAGTTTCGGGTAGCTCGGGAGGGTATCGCTGTCCTTCTGGTCCGGCCTCAGCTCTGCAGATGGTTCCTTTTTCAGAACCCTGAGGGGGATTACCTCAATATCTTCCCTGCTGTTTCTGTATTTTGCGAGTTCATAAACGAGTGTCTTAGGGACGTCCTTTATCACTGCAAACCCACCCGCCATGTCACCATAGAGGGTGCAATAGCCGACACTGGTCTCACTCTTGTTACCTGTGGTAAGCACCAGCCAGCCGAACTTGTTCGAAAGGGCCATGAGAATGTTGCCCCTGATGCGCGCCTGGATGTTTTCCTCCGCCACATCTGGCTTGATTCCTTCGAACTCCTCTTTCAGTGTCCGAAGGTAGCTCTGAAATATCTCATTTATGGGAAGCGTTATGAGCTTCACATCCAGATTGGAACACAGGTCTTGCGCATCGGCGCGGCTTTCCTCCGAAGAATAGGACGATGGCATCCATACTCCGATGACGTTTTCGCTACCGATGGCATCCACGGCTATAGTGCAGGTCAGGGATGAGTCCATTCCACCGCTCAGGGCTATCAGGACTTTCTCAAAACCGTTCTTGTGTATATAATCGCGCGTTCCCAGCACCAGGGCGCTATAGATCTCTTCCAGATCGTGCATCCGAGGTTTCACCTCGGGAGGGATGAGGTGCTTTCCCTTGCCGGGTGTGGGTCGTGAGAGCTCAATTGTCCTCAACCTGAAATCCGGTGCGAGCACACTCTTTGCCTTTCTCCTCCTCGGATCGTGAAGCCGTTGCCGGAAGATCCCCTCGACATCGAGGTCAAGAGCTACCAGATCTTCCTCAAACTGGCTTGCCCTGGCGACGACCTCTCCTCTCTGGTCGAATATAGCGCTTCCGCCGTCGAAGACAAGCTCATCCTGCCCACCGACCAGGTTAACGTAGGCGATAGCCACCGCATTGTCCGAAGCACGGGTGGCCAACATCTTTTCCCTCCAGTCAATCTTCCCGGCATGGTAGGGGGATGCCGAGATGTTTACTATCACTTCAGCATCTCCCGCGAGGGCCTCAGCCATCCCGGGTCCGCCCGGATACCACATGTCCTCACATATCGTGATACCAATTTTTACACCATTCAACTCTAAAACAAGGCACTCTTCACCCGGTCTGAAGTACCTCTCTTCATCAAAAACTCCGTAGTTCGGAAGGTATACCTTGTGGTATACCTCGGTGACCTTCCCTTCATGGAGAATTGCGGCAGCATTGTAAATATCATTTCTCGCGTCGACGAACCCTACTACCACCGTGATCCCCACCGATGCTTTGCCTATCTCCTCGATCGCTCTGAGGTTATCGCGGATAAATTCGGGCTTCATCAGGAGGTCTTCGGGGGGATATCCGGTGACCGCAAGCTCAGGGAACACCATGAGGTCGGCATCCATCCCCCTGGCGGTCTCAATATTGCGAACTATCTTTCTGACATTGCCCTCAAGGTCCCCAACAGAGGGATTTATCTGAGCAAGGGCTATCCTGAGACTTCCCATATAATTTCAGCTCCTTACCCTTAGGTCTGATCAGGAATTACCTCGATATTTTCACATTTCCACGTGATTGCAGGGAGCGCAAGCGAAGGAGTGATCTCGGTAGAGAGAATAAAGGTCAAACAACTACGAGATTGCCTCGTTTCCCCTTTATTTCATTCGGGGCCACGGTCAACAAAATGACATAGAAAATCCGGTCGCTTACCCTTTCAGGAATCCCGCTGGCCGAAATAATGCCGTATCTGCGTATTTTTCCCTTGCTTATTTAATATAGTAAAATTCGTCCTCTTCGGAAAGCTCAATACGAATATTTAATATGAAATTGTTAAGGAAGTCCCCTAAACTGATGTGGAAGTTAGGGGACTTCCTTCGTCTATCTTACTGAAGCATCTATTCAATCAGAGTATCGGCATGTAGGTTTCCAGCTCGTAAGGATGGACGCGGATCCTGTACTCATCCCACTCCAGCCTTTTGCCTTCGGTGAAGTTCCTGAATATATGTTCCCCTAAAGCCTCTCTGACTACCTCACTCTTCTCGGTGAGCTCTATCGCCTCCACAAGGCTTCCCGGGAGAGAACCTATCCCAAGCTCCTTTCTTTCGGCGTCGGTTATATGGTAGAGGTCCCTTTCTGTAGGATCAGGGATCGGAAGTCCTTCCTCTATTCCTCTCATCCCTGCGAAGAGCATAACCGAGAAGGCGAGGTACGGATTGCAGGCCGGGTCAGGGCTTCTGAATTCGACGCGGGTTGCCTTCTCTTTGCCGGGTTTATACATTGGTACCCTGACGAGAGCAGACCTGTTCCTGCGACCCCAGGATATGTATACCGGTGCTTCATATCCCGGGACAAGCCTCTTGTAGGAATTGACCCATTGGTTGGTGACCGCCGTGATTTCGGGAGCATATTTCAGGATACCGGCTATATAGCCCTTGGCCATATCCGAGAGATGGAACTCGTCTTCCGGATTGAAGAACGCGTTTCTGCTGTCTTTGAAGATCGATTGGTGCGTATGCATACCGCTTCCATTGACTCCAAATAGGGGCTTGGGCATGAAGGTAGCATAGAAACCGTGCTTGGTTGCCACCTCCTTGACGATGAACCTGTAGGTCATGACGTTATCTGCCATCGTCAGTGCATCATTATAACGGAGGTCTATCTCGTGCTGTGAGGGTGCGACCTCATGGTGGTCATACTCCACGTCTATGCCGAGCTCTTCGAGTGCTAATATGGTATCACGCCTCATCTCAGTCGCGGCATCGAGTGTGGTGAGGTCGAAATATCCACCCTGGTCGAGCGTCTCCGGGTTCTGGTCATCCTTGAAGTAGAAATATTCGAGTTCGGGACCAGTATAGAAAGTATAGCCCCCTTTCTTGATCTTTTCGAGGTTTCTCTTCAGGGCATAGCGTGGATCACCTTCGTAAGGTGTCCCGTCGGGCTGTAAGATATCGCAGAACATCCTGGCTACCTTATGAGAGTTAGACTCCCAGGAAAGCACGGCAAATGTTGTAGGATCAGGTCTTGCGATCATGTCACTTTCGTCGATCCTTGCGAAGCCTTTTATGGAGGATCCGTCAAACCCTGCACCCTCCGAGAAGGCGGCCTCGAGTTCCCGTGATGTGATCGTGAAGCTTTTGAGTTGCCCCTGTATGTCGGTAAACCACATCCTGATGAACTTGACACCGTTTTCCTCAACGAACTTCAGGACATCATTTTCAGTCCAATTGATATTGGGCATAAATCTACCTCCGTTCATGTATTTTCCGTAAGAAAAGAAAGGAGTGTCTTGAAGGACACCCTTGCCCTCAACTCTTCTGACACATAGTCGTGTCAGCTCTATATCTATATAAGTAAAATAAAGGAGGTTCTGGTAACCCTTGCAATGCGTCAGAATCTAATTTTTCACTTGGATTTTGGGAATTATTGTATTATTTATAAGAAAAACATGAGGGAGGATAGAATTGACGGATGATTTTAGAAAGATCATAGGACCTCTGAAACCGGAGGATGAGCTAAAAGTCCTGCGTCTCATAAGTGAGACCGTAAGTTCAAGCCTCGAGCTCAATCAGGTTCTGAACCGTATAGTAGAGGTAGTTATCCAGGTTACGAGCGGGGATTCCTGTTTTCTGTATCTCCTTAACAGGGAGGATGGAGAGCTGATCCTCAGGGCCTCGAAGAATCCGCATTCCGGGATCCTGGGCAAGATAAAGCTCCACCTGGGGGAAGGGATCACCGGTTGGGTCGCTATGGAGAAAAAACCTGTTGTGATAGCTCAAAATGCCGGCGAGGATCAGCGCTTTAAATTCTTCCAGGATCTCCCGGAAGACAGGTATCAGGCCTTCCTCTCCGTACCGATAGTGTCCAAAAGCGAGCTTGTAGGAGTGATAAACGTCCAGCACAAGGCCCCTCACAAGCATACGTCAAACGAGGTGGCGCTCCTCTCCGTAATAGCTCAGCAGGTGGGAAACGGTATCGAGAATGCCAGACTCTATGAGGAGACCAGGAGGCGGCTGAGGGAGATAGAATCGCTTGTCGAGGTGAGCAGGACGATAGTTTCAGGGCGTTACCTTGAGGAAATACTCCAACTCATATCGGTAACCGTAATGGAGCTCATGGACTCAAGGATGTGTTCGATAATGATGCTCGATGAAGGTGAGAAGACTCTGGTTACCAAAGCTATACAGGGTTTGAGTCTCGATCATCTCAAAAGTCCAAATATGAATGTCGAGGGAAGCATCAGCGGCCGTGCGGTGAAGGAAGGAAAGCCGGTTTTTGTCTCCGATGTTAGGGAGGAGAAAGATTACGCCTATCCCGAGCTTGCCAGGAGAGAGGGATTGTGTTCGATGTTATCAGTGCCCATGACCGTCAGGGGCAGAGTGCTTGGTGTTATAAACATATATTCATCTGAAAGACGCTATTTTGCGGAGGGTGAGTTAAGGATATTGCAGGGGGTGGCAAACCAGGCGGCCGTCGCTATGGAGAACACCAAATTGATAGAAGAAACCGCTGCTATGAGGGAAACCCTTGAGACTCGAAAGTTTATAGAACGTGCCAAGGGTATACTTATGACCGAATTGGGCATGTCGGAAAAAGAGGCCTACAGGACGATCCAGCGCAGAAGCATGGATACCTCCAAGCCAATGAAGGATATAGCTGAGGCGATAATACTGACTATGGATATAAAGAAAAAGTGATGGTATTCCCCTATTTCCCCATTTCCCGATCGATCAGTTTTTTGCGGATGTTCTCCCCGATCTTAACTACTCTGACATGAGATATACTGAGATTGGATGCGATCTCCCTTACTGTGTGTCCCTCAATTAAGAGATCGAAGACATCCCTTTCCCTTTCTGTTAGCCCTGAATCCCTCATCTTTGATATCATGAGTTTGGTCTCCACGGATTGATCATGTCCGTATGACCTGTCAGGTACGCTATCAGCTATGGTTGTTCCATCCTCGTCAATAGCAAAGTCGAGGCTCAAAGGTCTGATCTTTCCACTACCGCGGAGATAGTTTCTGATGTGGAAGACACAGCTACGCAGTATGTAACTTCGTGTCTTGTCACTCAGCTCTCCCCTCTCCCATCTTGACCAGAGATGGGAAACCGCCTCCTGAAAAATGTCTTCCTCAGATATCGACCTGTCGGAGTTATAGCTTTTCAGCTTTCTTACGATCTGGGCCAAGGGTGGGGTATGCTCGCTCAGGAAGCTCTCAAATTCCATGTTTTAAGCTCCTTCTAGTTAGGGATTGAACCGGCCGAAAGATCCTCGGGGCTATAACAGGCTAATAATGTCCCGGGAATGAGTTTCGGACACTCCCGCATGTCCTGAGCCTCCCTTGACTCTCTTAAGACAAAAATCCCCAGATTTTCCTTGCTTATCTGGGGACTTCAATGTCCATAGCTGACATCTTTGCCAAGCTAAACTAAAGATAAGGATCTTTATGGATACTGTCAAGTTTTTTGTCGGATTATTTTATTATTGACGATCACACGAGTTTTTGCTATTTTTTCCCATGAAGTTTGAACGATATTGAAAAATGAACGGAGGTGTTTGAGATGAACGCTCTCAAGACTACAATACTTATGGCGCTTCTTACTGTTATACTTATTTTCATTGGAAATGCCATAGGTGGAAGAGATGGGATGATTCTGGCCCTTGTCTTCGCGGGGATGATGAATTTTGTTGGATACTGGTATTCGGATAAGATCGTTCTTGCCATGTACCGTGCCAAGGAGGTCGGTCCTGGCGAAGCACCGATGCTCTACAATGTAGTTCGGAGGCTCGCATCGAAGGCTGGGCTTCCGATGCCGAAGGTATATATAATTCCCCGCCCCACACCTAATGCCTTCGCTACCGGGAGGAACCCCTCCCATGCGGCAGTGGCGGCAACCGAGGGGATACTCCAGATCCTTAATGAGGATGAGCTCGAAGGCGTCCTTGCTCATGAACTCACCCATGTGAAGAACAGGGATATCCTTATAGGTTCAGTAGCAGCCACGATCGCTGGTGCCATAACATTGATCGCCAATTGGATCAGATGGGCTGCGATATTCGGTGGTTTGGGTGGGCGTGGCCGTGATAGGAATGGTGGGGCTATAGGGCTTCTGACCATGAGCATAGTGGCCCCCATTGCTGCCCTTGTGATACAGCTTGCAATATCCCGCTCGAGGGAATACGCGGCTGATAGGGGCGGCGCCGAAATATCCGGGAAGCCGCTCGCCCTCGCAAGCGCACTTGAAAAGCTCGATATGTGGTCCAGACGTAGTCCGATGCAGGTGAGCCCCTCGACGGCCCATATGTTTATAGTTAATCCCTTGAGAGGAGGATTTGCAGGCCTCTTCAGAACCCATCCTTCGACTGAAGACAGGGTGGCAAAGTTGAAAGAACTGGGATCTAGGATGGGGAGGCTGTAGCCCCTTATAAAAACAGGAGCCTTAAACCTGTTTCTTTGATATAGGGAAAAGGGGAGAACATTATCTCCCCTTTTCCGGTCAGTGTGTTCTACGGAGGTGTTGGTAAATGAAAAGAAGCTTTGTGCTTACATTTATTGTCTCCCTCCTTATCGCCCTTGCTATACCGACGCGTTCTTATAGTCAGTTTGGGAAGAACAAGGTTCGGTATGATAAGGAGGAGTGGCAGTATATCCAGTCGGAGCATTTCGATGTTTAT
>CAZTBA010000268.1:0-8569 GCA_964611725.1 uncultured bacterium | reverse complement strand
AACCATCGAGAAGCGCCGTTCCGTTGCATCCCAGTCGACTGTAATCTCAGGCATTTCGATCTTATCTATATCGGACTCATCCCGGATGACAGGTTCAAAATGGTAGGCACCGCGCGCCTCTTTCGGGGGTGTGCGTTTGGGTTCGATGCCCCAACCGGTATTGTGCATTATAATACGGCTCTGGACGATCGGCTCGATGACATTGTCGTCCTGCATGTGCTCCCAGTAGTAGATTCGCATGCGGAGATCGTATTCATACTGTCGCGCCAACTCTGTCTCACAGGTGAGATCGGACCGCGGTAACATCTCCTGCCACGACCCTTCCGGAAATATGAGGACCATAGGCCGCACCTGTTCCAGATCGTTGTGACGGCGCCACATCTCTGCCTTCTCCTCCTGAACCGGAAGGTTGCCGATCTCTGCCACCCGTCTGGCAAGCTCGCGGAGGGTTAGCTTATCTTTTTCGGAAATATGTGTTTTTTCAACTTCTGACATGGAAAATCCTTTCTGTAAGTGGAAGGAGACGCCTCAACGAGGCGTCTCTACAGATAAACATCTGAAAAGATAATAACGGCTGAAAAATCTCAGGTGCCATGAGCAAAACCCAAAAACATTACTGAAACTTGATCACAATTCTCAGCATCTAAGGCTTAACGTAGAAATACTCCGCCTCGAGGGTGGCCATACCTACCTGCGATTTGCCTCCTTTGAGGTAAGAGCCATAGGGTTCCGTCCTCGACGTACCGCCGCCATACCCCTCGTACCAAAGGTAGTAGATACCGTCGATCTTTTCTACCGTGGTGAACCAGATGGCACCTTCATCCCACTCCCCCGCCTCCCCGCGGGAAAACACAGGATTATCCGGATATTTCTGCCAGTGTACCAGGTCATCAGATGTCGCTAATCCCGCATCCCATGGATAATCGTCGTAGCGGTCCGATCCGCAGTACACCATGTAATACAACTCCCCTTCTCTGAAGATCCTGGGAGTTTCAACGGTATGGCCGTCCCAGCTACGCACAGGACCTGCCGGTAATACCGGCCCAGTGCAAGGTTCTTCAAAGTGATATCCGTCATGAGATGTAGCCAGATGAATCTCGAAGCCCCCGCCCGATTTTTTCGGCTTCCAGTAATAGAGATGGAAAAGCCCATTTCGGTAAACTATTTCCGGTCCGCCACCGATGATGACAGGATTCCCTTCATATTTCTCGAAGTGGATTCCATCGTGAGATACGGCCAAGCATATGGAACGGGAGCAGGCAGGGCTGACGGCTGAGTAGTACAGGTAAACCGTCCCATCTAACAAAACGGAAGCCGGATCCAGAACGTGAGTCTCATCCCAATCACCGGGTTTTCCCACACCGATGACGGGTTCCGGGCGAACTTCCCAGGTCTTCCCATCGAACTCATCCTTACCTATTGTGGCCAGTCCTATCCTGTCATGTCCATCCTGCTGTCCCCTGAAATACATGAAATAGGTGTCATCCATTTTCAGGAGATCGGGATTGGCCGTTTGAGACTCCATCCACGTGCCCGGAACTGCCGGAAAGATGGGATTCCCCTGATACCTCTTCCAATAGAATCCTCTGCTCACCTGAGACCTCTCCGTGCCGTGGTCACAAATGCCATGAAATTCTCCGGAGGCGTACCGGGCAATACAGCATCGGCCGTGGAGAAGATATGCTTATAGCCTCGAACCGCTTCCACCATTTTACGGGTTTCCCTGGCAACCTGTTCTGCAGAACCATTGCGTAGTAGATTCAAGTCGAAGTTCCCCTTCGTGCAGATGCCGCGATCGATGCAGCGGCGAGATTCAGACAGGTCGTTATCTCCCTCCGGTGGTGGGGCCATCGTCTCAATGACATCGGCCCCCAGTTCATTGAAGCTGCCATCCATGATTAGGTGACGGGTATAACCGCAGTTGTGATACCAGAACAGTCCATTTCTCTCGTGTGTCCAATCGGCAAACGACTGAATATATGGCAGATCCATGGCCTGGAAGAGATCCGGCGAGGTCATCTCCAGCCCATAGGAAGAGTCGCTCATGAAGTCGATACCCTCATCCATCGCAATCGACATCACGAACAGGGATGCCTCATGGACGGCATCCATACTGCGGATGAAGGTTTCCCGATAATCGCTCCAGTGCAGGAAAATGTTCTGCGGGCTGATCTGGTAGCCAAGCCACGACGGATGAGGATGGCCGATGACAATCACTCCCTCCTCGCCCACCCTTTGACGCCACTCACGGAAGTAGTCACGAATTTCCTGCTCGTGATCGCTCACATGCTCACACACTGACACGAGCATTTCATGGTCCGCTTCGGTCTGCACCGGGCAACCTGCCTCATCGTTCCACGAAATCTCCCGCCGTGGGACACGGCGCACCCAATTGCCCTTGGGTGTGGGAATAACGGACACTTCGAACTCGTTATCCGAAAGGCATTCGTCCGTCTGCCAGGGGAAGATCAGGCCGGGTAGATCGGTCATGAACATGGGTTCATAATCGAGGGTACGCGCCAGCAGGATTTCGTTCTCAAGGTTGTCTTCCGTGACGGGCAGTCCCAGGTGGGCAAGCGTCTGTTTGACAACATCCGGATGTGGCAGAAAAGGCGATACGACCGGGCGGGCACCTTCCGATGACTTCACATATGACAAGAACCTCTGTCGTGGCGAACAATTCATACCTTAACGAATCCCAATAGCTATCATCTATTCTTCATTCAGGATCCTGTCAACAACCAATTGCCGAAACTCCGGGGAAAGGCTGGCAAAGTAGGCGCTAAAACCGGTCACCCGGACGATCAGGTCCGGATACTTGCCTGGATCCTTGTGCGCCTCCAGTATCCTGTCCTTGTCTATGACGTTCATGTTGATCTGCGTCCCGCCCAGGGCAAAATGCGTCCTGATGAGGCTTATTATTTTCTCGATACCCTCCCCATCTCTGGAGATGCTGGAATCCAATTCAATCTGCATAGGAGCGGTATTGCCGTAGCCCGGCTGCACTGAGGCGATGGCCGTGGCCAACGCTGTGGGGGCACCGTCTTTGCGGAACCCCGGATCAGGGTTCGATCCATGGGAAATGGGATCACCCGAGTGGCGGCCGTTGGGTGTTGCGCCGACATCCTTACCCATTAAAATTGTGGCGGCCCACGAGAACAGGCCAGGGATCATGTTGTATCCTGCCGGTGTCGGTTTTTCCTTCACCAGCCTTGTGAAGGTCCGGGCGATGTTCAGTGCATATTCGTCGGCGCGGGATCCCCCGCTCCCGTAGCGCGGGATGCCTTTCATCATGAGCCTCACCCTCTCACCATCAGGGCCCGCCCAGTCGGTATCCACGTAATGCATCAGTTCATCCCAGGTCAAGCGTTCCTCCGTCTCAATCCGCTGTTCGAGGGCTGCGAAGGAATCGGCAACTGTGGCCAGAGCTGCCCCGTCAACGCACAGGTTGAAATATTCGACACCGCCGTGGGAGGCATCGAGCCCCTTCTCGATAGGACCGTAGCAGAGGAGGTCCAGAACCAGCTCCGGGAATACCTTGTGCATGTGCTCTATATGGAAGTCCAGACTTTCAGCAATGATCTCGATGGCCCGGCGCAGGTGCCTTTCAAAACGCTTCCATAACTCCTGCACACTGGGTTGGACTGTCCGGTCGGCCATCATCTCGCGCAATGTCACCTCAAACACGGCAGCGAGATTGATTTTGACGCAGTCGTTCACGGTGTATTCGCGGCCCGGAAGTGCAGACCAGTGGCATCCGGAGTAAGCACGCTGGCGGGCGAGTTCCATCGGGTAGCCGTTCCTGGCAAAACCCTTGCTGGTGTTATCGATGCCCAGAAACTTCGGTATCCCTGTCCTGTCCCCGAAGAGGATCTCGACACCCCGGCGCAGGAGATCATGGTCCACATTCTCACCTACACAGACACCTATGTTAGCCGGTATCTTCAGGCGATGCGCAGCCTCCAGCACTAAGAAAGAGACGGGATTGGTCACATCCCTGCCAGTCTCGTCGGGGCCTCCGAGTTGAACGTAGCTCGTATCCTGGATCAGGTGGCACGCGATATGGAAGATCGCTTCTTCGTCGGTCAATATGCCAGCCGCCTTGTCCCGCTCGAAGTAAGGAAGCAGAAGCATGTCGATTCTACCCAATGAGCCGCTCATGTTATACATCTTCCCTGCCATCTGGTACCAGAGCATCCACTGACACGCTTCCCTGAACGTCTGGGGCGGCTTTGTAACCAGACGTCCGTTTATATCTGCCATCTCCAGCAGGTTCCGACGCAGTTGTGGGTGTCCTTCCCCCTCCGCCATCCGGCGAGCCGCTTCTGCGTGGCGCCCGATCCAGTTCTGGAATCCCAGTACCACATCCTCAAGGCCATCGTAGAATTCGCCGGCTTCGGCACCGGTATTGATCTTCCGGTGGTGGCGAATCTTGTCAAGGATACCGCCCCAGCCGAGTTCAAAGCCGATCCTGAGGTCCTGACAGAAGTGCTGAACCGCACCGATGCCGGGGGAAAGTTTGTATTTCCGCTGTTCCTCGTGCAGGTATGAATAGTCGAAGTCGGGATTCCAGGAAGGGCTGCGATAGGACAGGAAGTTCACCATATAGCCACCTGCCAGCGAACTCATGGGGTCGATGTAGATTGGGTGCACTTCCAGCAAGTTCCTGAAATTCTCGCCGCAGGCTTTGGGACCAAAGAATCCGCCGGTCGGATGGTTGCTTTTGACCTTGAATTGTTTCAGCAAGACATCGGTGATGGGCACTCCGGAGCCGCTGATCGTTCGGACAACTTCCCTCGATTCCGGTGGAGGAAGGATCAGGGCGTGGTCATCGTAGTCCATTGAGCCAATCTGCTCCCACTTCTCCTCGGTATGCTTGAGTTTCGTTGCACGGAGTGCTCCGATGCGTTTCTGATATGTGAGTTCTTCAATAGCTGTCGGATCCATCATGGTCTCCCAATTTATTACAGATGTTTTCTTTGTGGAGTGTCATCGTCAAGATTGTGTTAATTCTGAGAATTTCAGCACATCTTTTAAAGTCGAGATCACAGGACCTTTCCATTTCTTTGCATCGGGACGGTAGTAGTCATAGTCCTCTTCGTAAGGTACACGGATCAGAACCGCTCGCATACCGAATTTGGAAGCACCGGTCAGTTCATGGCTACTTCCGTCGCCTACGTAAAGACAGATCTCAGGGACCACCCCAAGCTGCTCACACGCGAGCCGATAGATACGCGGATCAGGTTTCGCGATGCCCACCGTGGCTGAGAAAAGGGCGGCATCTACCAGTTCCGCAAACGGCGTATCTGGCCAGAGGACCGGAACTTCCGGTGTACAGTCGCTAATCAGTCCTATTTTGTGTCCCGCTGATCTCAACAGGTTCAGCGTTTCGACAGCGTCGTCTCGTGGTGTGAGGGAGCGCCGGGTAAAGTCGAACCTTATTCGGGAAGCTTCTTCGATCTGAGCAGCTTCCACATTCATCCCGAGGGCCCAGCAGATATATTCAATGTTGACCTCTATAGTCGGGAAATCTCCCGTCGCGCGCTCATTGAATGTCTCACCCCAAAGACGTTGAAAATCATCGAGAGGTACGGAAAGAACGTTGGCCATTTCTGACAGCACGCGCTCGTACTCCTGAAAAGGGAACATATCAACCAGTGTTCCGAAGAGATCGAAAATAACTGCACGAACCATTTGTATACCTGTTATGAGAAACTCTCACACCTGAGAATTAGTTCTTATTTTTCTTACTCTTCCGAGTATATGTCCTTCCAGATGGATCTCCACTTTACGGCCTTTCTCACCAATCCGATAGCTCCTGTAACCACCAATGCACCGCTTATCTTCGCCAAAAAGCCATTGGAAAGAAAGAGTGTTAAACCAGCTCCGAAACTTACAAGAGCAAAACCGGATGCAATAATCCATGAAAGTTCAGAAACCTCTTCGAGCCTCTTTAACATTTCCTCAGTATCTTTAGCTTCCAATTCTCTTACCTCCGCCTCCGGATAATGTAAACCAAGCTACCGTCCTGAGTTAAGTCTTTTCATTCCCCGGCATTTTCACCGCTTTCGCTCATTCCTACCGAATGGAAGTCAAATCTGCTCTCATCTGAGCAAAGTTACTTTTCTCACATCGGTTTTTGCACCGGAGCGTAGCACACATATGTAGCTTCCACTCGCAACCTTGTTCCCCAGGCGATCCCTTCCATCCCATCTGACCGCATATGTTCCGGGCTCCGTCGCTTCTCTGAACAGGGATCTTACCGCACGACCAACTATATCGTATATCAAAAGCTCAGCTTTGGATTCCTCAGATACTTCGAACCGGATCAGCGTTTCGGAATTGAAAGGGTTCGGCCAGTTTTGATGGAGCCTAAAACTCGCCGGAGATACCCCACCTGCGGAGCAGGTGACCTCAGTAGGGAATTCCAGGATTTTGAAGCTTAGCTCATCGATGTAAAAGGGTCCCTGGATAAATGCTATAAATCTGATAGAACTAATCTTCCTATCTTCGAGATCAAGGTCCCTCAGTGGTATCGATACCTTCTTCCAGATGTCGGGCTCAAACTCCATTTCGAGATCTATGTGGAGCCTTTTGTAACTTTCATCTGTTACTATGGAGAGTTCATAGAAGGAAGAGCTGCCAATATTGATCCAGAACTCGAGCGAGCTATAGCCATAGGTCCGAAATTTAGATGTATCGGCATAACTGAAACCTACAGAGCCCATCAGATCTAAATCGGCCTCAAGACAACTGTCACCAAGATAGGCCATCGCGGTGTTGTTCGGGTCTACGCTACCCTTGTACATTTGCATATTCCAATTCTCTCCGGTGCCATCGCGGTAGATATGCTCATCCGAGGTGGGGATCACGATAAGCGAATCAACAAGCCCATATCTGCGAAAACCTGAGCTTCCCAGTGCCGTAACCACAAGCACTTTCTCTCCCACAGGGGCATCCGGAGGGATGTCAAACAGGGTCGAATACACCCGGTCGCCTGCCTTGAGATCGCCTCCGGATCCATCATCGCGCATGGGGAACTCCATAGGCCCACCGATGTCGGTGAGGTCGACGCTGGCAGAGGCTATCTCTTCCTCTATCCCTGAAAGCGAGGCTGTTATGTGCACACGTCCACCTTCACCTTTTCGGACGATGGCAGGTGAAGCGCGACATTCCACAGTCTGAGGATTTCCCTTGAATCTTGAAGCGAACATGCTTGTGAGCCCTATATATTTCCTGCCATATTCCCTGCTTTCGGCAACATCGGTGCCCTCGTGGTATTCGTTCCAGGTCTCGACAGCTATTAAGTTCCTTCCCGATTCTATAGCCTTCCGCCAGCTTTTTGTGTAGAACCTGCCACTATCCCTGTCCCTTATCGGAGTTGTCCGACCCGGGACGGCGGAGTCGTTATAGCCAGGCCCTATGCTTGCAGCCCCATATATATTCGGACCGTTCAGCGCGGCGCCCCAGGCAAAGCTGTTATCGACCTCGAGGCGCCAGGATATCTCCCTCACAACGTAGGGGGTCTTCCCGCCGAAGGCCCCGGCGAAGTGTCCATTCAAATAATTGACCACACCCTGATTATGATTGGATGAGAAACCTGCTGCATAGAGCCAGACTATAGGATGTCCGTCTATCTCTGCCCACATCTTCGGAGGGATGAGGGAATAGAAATCCCTCACTTGCTTGAAGAAGAATTGCCTTCCAAACTCCGTGGTAAGGTCGGTCTTTCCCCCACCCGATTTGAGGAGATATTCGCCATGTTCGAGCGTGCTGGTATCGAAGAACAGAGCTATCCTGGGAGGATCATATCCTTCCCCGGCAAGCTCGTTCCAGCCATCGACAAGCCTTCTGAGACCTTCTATTGACCATCCCTCCATCATAACGGAGGCGCCCCAATACACCGGCATAGCGATGTCAATGCCCGCCTCGATCATGTCGAGAAGCTGCTGCCTGTGCCATGCTACGGATTTGAAGCTGAAATCATCCAGTGTGAGAGGATGATCCTGGAGGGCATCATCGGTGTGATTCGGATCATCCCATATGTGAGCACCGCTGTAGATATCATACCAGTAGAAGTAAAAGGTGAGAACGAGCCTGTCGGATGACGAAAACGTATCCGTATCAAAGGAGGTAGTCTTCGGATGGATGTAAGGTCCCGGTGCCATCGTTACCGATACGCTCCACATATAAAGCTCGGTCTCATTCACATCGGACACAGCTATCTTGAAGTCGGCACCACCGGACTGACCGTTCGTGAAACCGACTTCAGGGAGGAGAAAGCTGTGCTTCTTCCAGGAAGATGTGCCTTCAAGTGTAACCGATCCCCCATCGGCATATGATGGGTCCTTCCCATTGTCATACTGCAGACTGAAGGAGCTACCGGTGCCATCGAAGTACTCCACCGTCACGAAGACATCTGCTGCATCGTCCATTATGTATGAATCGTCGACGGCGAAATAGAGAAAGCCCTCACCTCCGGTGCCATCACCGATAAGCTTCCTGCAGTCTCTTTGGTCGACATTAGCCGGTTCGCTCAGTCCATCCGGAAGATCAAGGAGGTGGAGTC
>CAZTBA010000267.1:0-8601 GCA_964611725.1 uncultured bacterium | reverse complement strand
TTCTGAAACTTGCTTAATGCCCTTACAAAAAGGTCACCGATAATTTATACTATCAGTTCCCTATTATCTGACCTAGTCCCTTGCCATATGTACTCATCTGTTTGAGAGTATCGATTTGGGTAAAACCGGCCCATATCCGCAGCAGGAATCCATTTCAAAGACCACTGAAGTTGGCCGTCAACCTCCCCAAATTGGCGTTTCCGGGAAGTTTAATTGAAGGTATCATTCAAGATGCCGACCCTGCTACCTTAGCTTCTCCCCTTACGCCTATGACAGCGGTTTTAAATGGGATATCCTTGCCGCTCTGAGCTAATGCTTCCTTCGCAATTTGTGTAAGGCCATAACAGCATGGAACTTCCATATGAACTACTGTCAAACTCCTTACATTTGAAATCTCTATTATCTGTCGGATTTTATCCACATAAGGTCCGATATCATCAAGTTTGGGACAGGCTATGGCCACAGCATTCCCTTTCAGAAAATCCTGGTGGAAATTGGCGTAGGCAAATGGAACGCAATCCGCTACCAGAATCAGATCTGCATCCTGGAAATAAGGTGCAAAAGGTGGAACCAGGCGAAGTTGTACCGGCCATTGACGGAGCTGGGAGCCAATCTTCACCCCTTCAACTTCTCCTTCCACCTCATCCCCGTCCCATCGTTGCACATGAGACGAGGGACAGGCATGCATTTCGATATGAGAACTGTGTTGTGCAAGCTCGTGTTCATGCTTTTTAAGATGCGTTAAATGCCCTTCCAGAAGTTCGGGAGATTTCTCCTTGAGGTTGGCGATCACACCTTCCCCATCATAGTGTTCCACTTCCCTCTCTTCAACTGCTAATGCATCCTGTGGACATTCGCCGAGACATGCGCCGAGCCCGTCACAGAAGCTTTCCTTGACCAGGCGGGCCTTCGGTCCGTCAGGAGTATCCACGATCTGCATTGCACCTTCAGGACATGAAGGAATGCAGAGCCCACAACCGTTACATTTCTCTTCATCAACAGTAATGATCTTCCTCAAAATTTTCATAACCTGAAAACCTCCTTCTAGTTGGACTTATGCATATCACAATCGACTTCCAGCTCCGAGACCCCGAGAGGTGTGTCGGTCAAACTGCAGTGATGGGGTTTTTCGCTCCCAGGGTGGGCATCCCGACGAAAATTGCCACAGGAAATACACATCCTGGCAACTTTTATGACCCCGGCCCTATGTAGCGATTCTATAAGTTCCATCAGAAATATCATAACGGCCTCTTTCACAGTGAGGGGAAAACTCTCAACTTCCTCCCTTATCACATCTCGCCAGTCCGATATCTCTGCAGCCAGACTCTTACCAGACGGGGTAAGCTCCAAATTGTAGAAACGTTTGTCTTTCCTCCACGGCTTTTTGTACAGCAATCCTTTTTGCGCGAGTGACTTCACCGCATCGCTTACCGTTGCAGGTGTAAGGCCAAATTCGTTGGCGAGGTTGCCCACCCTGCGCCGTTCCTCCGGGTGTGTCATCAGATAGACGAGAAATTGGATTTGAATCGGGCTCAACCCCTCCTGTTTGGCGACATCCCATAAAAGAACGCGAAAGGCCAGTGAGAGACGTTCGAGCGCAGTAGCGATTCTATCTCCCATATCACGTTGCCTGAGCAAATTGAGTGCTGGTTCCATATAGTCCACTCCCCAGTCTGATGCCGAAGATAAACGATTCGGACTTAATTTACTCTCCATCCGGACTATGAAACTGCTAAGTATCATAATATTTAGGAATCCTAAGTTTTAATATAATCAATGGAGATCGATGCGTCAAGATTCTCCTCTCAAAAAATTGGGAAATCTGGAATTTCCGTTTGTATCCTTACTCCGGCACTAAGATCAGATCCATATTGTTCTTGACGAGACGGATTTTTTGTTATATGCTTTGTGCAGACCACTTTTTCTTTGGTACGGGAACAGAGACCCTGGAGGTAAATCATGGCTAAGAAAGTGCTGATAGTTTACCACTCGCAGTCAGGAAACACGGAGGCCGCGGCCCAGACCGTAGCCGAAGGCGTCCGCTCGGTTGAAGGTGTGGAGCCGATAGTCAAGAAGGCATCTGAGGCAGACGCTGATGACCTGACATCCTGTGATGCCGTCTGCTTCGGTAGTCCCGATTACTTCAGCTATATGGCCGGCATGCTGAAGGATTTCTTCGACAGGACCTTCTACCCGACTCAGGGGCAGGTCGATGAAAAGATATGCGGCATATTCGTGACACACGGTGGAGGGGGAAAAGCAAAGGAAAGCGTTGAGAAGGTATGTCGCTCCTTCAGGTTCAAACAGATTTCCGAGACAGTTATGGTCAAAGGGAATCCTGATGAAAGCGCTAAGGTCAAGCTCAGGCAGCTCGGGGGCGACCTCGCCAGGGCCTTAGGATAGTATGACAACGTGACTTTGCCGTTCCATTGAAAGCTCAGGAGATAAGATTCAATCGTGGTTACTCTTATTGGACGGAAGAAGTAGTCTCATATTCAACTGAAAGGGTCATAAGACTCTAATATTTATGAGCGAAAGGCAAACTGACACAGATCCTGCGAAGACCGATCTGTCCGATGCTAAAGGTGGTGGTAACCAGGTCTTCAGTCAGAGGAATTACGTTCTCGTTATCCTTAACGGTGCTCTGACGCAATTCGGTATGAGCTTCATTCATCCCCAGTTGGTCGTCGGCCCTATGGTATTCAAAATGACCGGATCGGCCATTGCTGTGGGCATGATAAGCCTAATCAACAAGTTAGGCGCTCTCTGGCCCCAGTTGCTGTCGAGCAGCTTGGTCGAACACCGCCGGCGCAAAAAGCCGCTTTACATGTTGAGTGCGCTTTTCAGGTTAACCGTTTTGGGCCTTATAGTATTATTGGTCAGCAATCTGAGGCACTTCAGTGCATGGGGTTTTGTAATCATCTTTTCTCTGCTTTACGGAATGTTTTATACCGGTTCCGGTATAGCCGTAATCCCTTTTTTCAATGTGATAAAGAAGACCTTACCCCCGCAGCGATTGGGCAGTTTCTGGGGATACAGAATGTTCGGGGGCAGCCTGTTAAGCCTAATTGCCGGTTTTCTCATTATCAGGCCCATACTGGCAAGCTCTATGGATTTCGTCCAGAGCTACGTGTTATTGTTCCTCCTCGGCCTGGTGATCCTTGCCCTCGGCTACGGGGCCTTCTGTCTGGTTCGGGAAGACTCGGGGGATGCCCTCAGCCAAAGAAGCTCGGTCAGGGATTCCCTGAGTCGGGGCTTTGCAAAACTGCGAGATGATCACAATTATCCGCTGCTTCTGTACATCAAGATACTGTTACGCTTTAATCTGTTAACTCTGGTTTTCTATGCGCCTTTTGTAACGACCCGGCTTCAGTTCGAAGGTGGAGAGGGGTTGTTTATTGGAGTTTTAGCCATCGCCCAGGCTATAGCAGGTATATTCTGGGGGCGACTCAGTGACCGCACAGGCGGACGGCGTGTTCTATTGCTTTCATCTATCTGCCTGATAATGGCCCCTATATTGATCCTGTGGGCGCCACAACTGCCAGCCCCGGAATCTGGTTCTGTGACATGGACCAGTACCCGATTCTGGTTGTGTCTGGGAAGTCTGATCTGCTTTGGTACCGGGATACGTGGCCAAATCATCAGCACAAACAAATTCCTGATCGAATCTGCTCCGGAGAAAACCATATCCAGCTATGTCGCTTTTCTCAGCACGGTTACTTTCCCGCTGACCACATTGCCCCTGTTTGCAGGTTTTATCTCGGAGAAATTCGGTATGCACTGGGTCTTCGTGATGTCAACCATATCCGGCATGCTGACCGCTGCCACTGCAAGGGCCTTACACGAGGTACACATGAAAACTCCTGCAACAACGGACATGAGGGAAATCGAGCTGGATCAAAGAAGGCCTAATGGCGAATTATAGATAAATAAGGAGTTAAAGAGCATGGAAACGAGGACTCTTGGCAATACCGGTTTGAAGATCAGTCGCCTGGGTGTGGGCCTGGTAGAGATTGGGACGGAACTGACCCTGGCTGAGGAGGCAGGACATGTACTCAACGCGGCGCTCGATAGGGGTGTCAATTTCCTGGATACCAGTGCATGCTACGGCCTCAGTGAAGAAATGATCGGCCATACAATCGCGCATCGACGCACGGAATACATTCTGGCCACCAAGTGCGGACATATTACAGGCGGGTACAAAGGTAAGGAATGGACCGCTAAGACGATAAAGGACAGCATTGACCGCAGCCTGAAGCGTATGAAGACCGATTATCTGGATTTGGTGCAACTGCATTCCTGCGGGGTGGACGTTTTGGAGCGTGGCGAGGTCATCCGGGCACTGTCGGAAGCCAAGGAGGCAGGCAAAACCCGGTACATCGGCTACAGTGGAGATAACGAGGCTGCACAATGGGCAGTGGAAAGTGGCCTGTTTGACACACTGCAGACCAGCTTTAGCCTGGTAGATCAGAGGGCTCGCAAGCGACTGTTACCACTGGCGAAAGCAAAGGGCATGGGTGTCATCATAAAGCGCCCGATTGCCAACGGAGTATGGGGATCGTCCAAAAGCCCCAGTGATTATTCCAATGAATACTTCAAACGGTCACAAGTTATGGCTAAGATGGGCCCCATCTCCGGAGCACCCGAGAACCGTATTTTGCTGGCCCTCGGGTTTACCTTTGCCCACGGCGAGGTTGATACTGCTATTGTCGGCACAAAGAACCCTGAACACATGCGTGCCAACATCAGATTGGTCGAAACAGAGTTGCCGATCCCGGCAGAGGCGGTCCAGGAGCTGTACCGCCGTTTTGAGCAGGTAGGAAAGGATTGGGTACAAATGACCTGATCCACCACAGCGAGAATCGACAAATCAGTTCGCATGCCAGGTTTGTCAATCATTAACCTGTAATACAGCTATTAGCTGAGCCTCAATTGGGAGCAATTTATGGATCATCGGGAGCGTTTTGTAAGGACATTGACGGGACAGGAGGTAGATCGCGTCCCTTTCATCAAGGTTTTCGGCGGAACCAATGCCATCATCCCCAGATGGGAAAATGAATACCCGGGCATCTCGGAATGTATCGACGAAATCCTGCAGTTCGAGGGAGAATACAGGGGCTGGCAGATTGCCCCTGTAAACATGGACCTCTCACAGGTCGGCGAGACGGAAATAGTCGAAGAGAACATGTCAAGAAGGGTTCAGAGGCGGGGAGATGGCACTGTAGAGATCATTCAAAAAGATGGGGATTTCCATCATCAGACAATAGAATGGCCTGTAAAGGATCGAAAGGATTGGGACACGGTCAAAAAACGCCATCTGCAGGCGGAAGATCCGGAGCGATTCCCAGAGGACTGGGAGGAACATGTTGCTCGATTCCGCACACGTGATTATCCTCTCCAGTTAACCCACAGGGGTGTTTACGGCTTCGCCCGCAACATGATGGGCGATGTAAACCTTGCATATGCCTTCTACGACGATCCCGAGCTTGTCCACGACATTATGGATTCTTACACAGATATGGCCATAGCCGTATGGAGCAAGATGGTTGCTGATGTAGAATTTGATTTGATCGAGTGCTGGGAGGATATGGCTTTTAGAGGTGGAGCCTTGATCTCGCCCGCAACCTTCCGTGAATTTATGAAGCCCAATTATCTCAGGCTTGCGCACTTTGCGAAGGAGAATGGAATAAAAATTATCCTGGTCGATTCGGACGGATATATAGAGGATCTCACGGAACTGATGCTGGAGAGTGGCGTAACTGCTCTCTATCCCTACGAAGTGCAGGCGGGAAACAATGTCAGCAGGGCCTTGAACAGGTTCCCGACACTTGGGGTCATAGGCGGCTTGGACAAAAATGTGATGGCCAAAGGTAAGGGGGAAATTGATCGTGAAATAGACAGGGCTCGTGATCTGATCCGACAGGGGCGTTACATTCCCGGTCCGGATCATTTTGTACTGTCCGACGTTAGCTGGGAGAATTATCGCCATTTCATGGAATGTCTGAGGGAAGCAGTGATGACCACAAAGCCCGAGATCTGACATCGGCCGTTGAGGAGCATTGACATGATACTCGTTACAGGTGGCAATGGGTTTATCGGAAAATATGTCTGCTCAGTTTTATCTGCCCATGGTAAAAATGTGGTCGCTCTGGATCGAAGGGAACTGAGCGGATCTGCCGCAAAAACCACATATCTCTCAGTGAAATGCGATACAAGTAACAAAGATCACGTTGAGCAAATATTCCATCATCATTCCTTCGACACGGTCGTTCATCTGGCTTCACTTCTAACCACGGCCTCACGAAAAAACCCTGCGGATGCAACATTGATCAACATCGGCGGCAGCTTGAACATCTTGGAAGCGGCAATTAAGTTCCATGTACCCAAAGTGATCTACGGTAGCTCGATCAGCGCCTACGGATCGAAGCCCGAGCCTGGTCGGGACGGCGTTCCGGAGACGGAGCCAGCGGCACCGGAGGATATCTACGGAGCAGCGAAAAGGTATGTCGAAATCTTGGGGGATACCTACCGCCAGAATTTCGGCGTTCAGTTTATCGCCCTCAGGATCTCTTCAGTCGTAGGTCCGGGGGCAGTCAGCACATCTTCACCGTGGAGAAGCGAGATTTTCGAGAAGCTTGGGCTGTCCCATGAAAATGAAATATTGTTTCCTTATAAGAGCGATGAATCCCTTCCTCTTGTCTATGTCAAAGACGTCGCAGACATGTTTGAGCGTCTGATTGATGCGAAACAAGCCCGTTTTTCAGTTTACAATACGCCATCTGAGACCTGGGGCCTTGATGATTTGGCGAGTTATATCGGATCTCTGGACAGGAACATCCGGATCACCTTCGGTCAATCGGATGTAAGTGGAATCCCGAGGATAATCAACGGCCAGCGATTTTCCGATGAATTCGGATATACTTCGATACCTTTGAAGGAGCACTTGCGGCAGGAAATGCAGCTAAGTTGAAGCACTGTAGCTTTTATCTGACAGAGGTGGGTTCCAGGTCCCTGCGGGACTGAAGGCCCGAACCTCTATAATGGATCTTATAGCAAGGAGGAATAAGCCGATGAAAAGGGCCAAGCTTATCGCTTTCTTAGTCCTGGCGGTTCTGGGTATAATTATCTTGCTCCAGAATACCGAAACCGTTGAAACGAAGGTACTCTTTATTACCATGACCATGCCCCGCGCGGTTCTACTCTTCATAACGACCATGGTCGGCTTCGCGTTAGGGGTGCTGGTTTCTCTAATCTTGTCGAAAAAAGACAAACCTCGCAGATAACCAATGAGCCGGTAACTCGTTCGGCTCAAATGTGAGCACACATGACTGTTACTTTATCCCAGGGAAATCGTGATCGTATCGGTAATCCTTTTCTCCGGTATCTAAGAAGCGGTTCTATCTGCAAATGCTGACAGATAGAAACCGGTTGGGGGAATTGATCGGCAATCAGGAGAGAAACTTTCTGCGGTCAAAAAGGGGTCAAAATGAATAAGTTCAATTATTCGATCAGAATGATAGGCCTGAGCCTGTTGATCACACTGCCATGCCTCACCCAATCGCCGGTGTTTGCGGACGTCAAGTTACCCCACATTATCGGCAGCAACATGGTGTTTCAGCGCGACATCCCCCTGCCGGTATGGGGCTGGGCCGATCCGGGAGAAAAAATCACAGTCAAGCTTGGAAAACATGAAGTCAGCACTGAAACGGATGCGAAGGGGAATTGGATGGTCAAACTGCCGCCTGTGTCTGCGGGCGGACCCCATCAAATGACAGTAACGGGAAACAACACGATTGTGCTCAAGGATATCCTCGTCGGGGAAGTCTGGATCTGTTCCGGCCAGTCCAACATGGCATGGCACGTCATCAACTCAAATAACGGCGAAGAGGAAGTCAACGCAGCTAATTACCCGGAAATTCGACTGTTCCACGTCCCCAATAAAACCTCGGGCCTGCCAGCTCTTGACGTCAACGCCACCTGGCACCCAACCGAGCCGAATAACGCCAAGAACTTCTCAGCCGTCGCCTACTTTTTCGGCCGTGAGCTTCATGAGGAACTCGGCGTTCCGATCGGTCTGATCAATACCTCCTGGGGCGGCACGCGTATCGAACCGTGGACGCCCCCGGTCGGCTTCGCGTCCGTTCCGGAAGTCCAATCAATATACGAGAGCATTCAACAGGCCAATAGCAATTACAGGAAAGGGCTTGGACAAAGTCTCGACCAGATCGAGATCTGGATACAGGAAACTCGAAAGGCACTGGCCGAAAACGAACGCATCTTGCCCATACCATATGAACCTCACCCGCTTAACAACCCCGGTAAACCGACAGGAATTTACAATGCGATGGTGTATCCGCTCGTGCCGTTCGCGGTCCGCGGCGCGATCTGGTACCAGGGTGAATCCAACCTCGGGGACAAGATGATGTACCACGAGAAGATGAAGGCCCTGATCGGCGGATGGCGGAAGGTCTGGGGACAGGGTGATTTCCCTTTCTACTTCGTGCAGTTGGCACCATTTCGCTACTGGTGGACCGACGCTACCTCCCAGCCGGAGATCTGGGAGGCGCAGACAGCAACTTTGTCGGTGCCCAATACGGGTAT
>CAZTBA010000266.1:0-8636 GCA_964611725.1 uncultured bacterium | reverse complement strand
AATGGGCCGAGGCACCGATGCTGATATACCAGTCGCGGTTCCAGTAGTGGAGGTTATGACGTGACTCAGACCCCGGCCTCGCGAAGTTGGACACCTCGTAATGTGTGTAGCCGTTTCCGGTAAGGAAATCTATGGCCTCCCTGTACATAGCAGAGAGCGTATCCTCCCCGGGGAGGTCGATCTCACCAGCTATGGCCATCCTTTCGAACGGGGTGCCCGGTTCTATGGAGAGAGAATAGGTCGATATATGTTCCGGGGAGAGTTTAACTGCGGCCTCGAGGTTCTCGATCCAGGAATCGATGTCCTGTCCGGGTATTCCGAAAATGAGATCTATGCCTATATTGTTGAAGCCCAGGAGCTTCGCCATATCGAAGATCCTGTACACGTCGGCAGAGCTGTGTACCCTCCCGAGAGCCCTGAGCTCCCGGTCGTGAAAAGATTGTACCCCGAGGCTTAATCTGTTTATACCCATCGATCGCATGGCGGCGAGCTTCGGAGTTCCTATGGCTCCGGGGTTCGCCTCACAGGTAACCTCGGGGCCCGGGTTCCAGATGAAATGTTCAAGGATTTCCGACAGTACCTTTCCCATATAGGAGGAGGAAAGGACCGTTGGGGTCCCGCCACCTATGTAAAGAGTGTCGAATATAAGTCCCTGCGATCTCTGGTTGTCGGACATGTAGGATATCTCTTCAACCAGGGCATCAACATATTTACCTACGAGGTAGGAGTCTGCCTTCACCGAGGAGAAGGCACAATAGGGACACTTGCTGAGGCAGAAAGCTATATGGACGTAGAAGCCACATGAGTTTTTCAGAAGAAGCATACGTCGGGTCCTAGGCTACGTCCTTCACCTTATGATATCGCCGATCCTGTTCCACCTGATTTTGTGGACCACATCCCACAGCGGAGGATAGCTATTCCAGGACCAGTAGAGAAACATCGCCTTACCTTTCACGTTTTTCTTGGGAAGCCACCCCCAATACCTGCTATCCCTGCTGTTATCCCTGTTATCACCCATGACGAAGAGCATATCCTCAGGCACGGTCACCGGGCCGAAGTTGTCCCTCGGGCTCAGGAATTTCGGGAGTACCCTCCTTGTATCAATATATTTTCCATGCTTCGGCATTGGGACCTCCACACTGTCCACATAGACAACCTTGTCCCTTATCTCCAAAGTCTGCCCTTCGACCGCTATAACCCTCTTTATGAAGTCCTTTTTCGGGTTAACGGGATACTTGAATATAACTATATCTCCGGGCTTCGGATCCCTTATACCCGGAATCCTCCAGTCGGTGAACGGGATCTTGGGGCCGTAGACTATCTTATTGGCGAGGAGGAAGTCCCCCACTAAGAGGGTATCTTCCATAGAACCGGAAGGTATTCGGAAGGCTGCGACAATGAAAGACCTTATGAAAAAAGCGAGGACGAAGACAGTTAATATGAACTCAATCCACTCGCGCAAAACCGATTTCTGTTTGGTCGTTTGTTGCCTGGATTTTTCCTGCATTTTCACCTCCGTTACGATCCTGTGCCGGTTCATTGCATATCCAAATAGAGATCTTTCATCCTGAATACATGATTTTTGAGATCTAGCCAACAACATCTGATCAGGTCTCCGGCCATACCCATCACCTTATTACATTGCCGATCCTGCTCCATCTGACTTTGTGGACAACATCCCACAGCGGGGGATCACTGTTCCAGGACAACCACAGGAACATCGGTTTTCCTTTGACGTTTTTCTTAGGAAGCCATCCCCAATACCTGCTATCCCTGCTGTTATCCCTGTTATCACCCATGACAAAGAGCATACCCTCAGGCACGGTCACCGGACCGAAGTTGTCCCTCGGGCTAATGAACTTCGGAAAAACCCTCCTTGCGTCAATGTATTTTCCATTCTCTGGCAATGGGACCTCCACACCATCCACATAGGCAACTTTATTCTTTATCTCCAAGGTCTGTCCTTCGACCGCTACAACCCTCTTTATGAAATCAGTACTCGGATCCTCAGGGTACTGGAATATAACTATGTCTCCGGGCTTCGGGTCCCTTACGCCCGGGATCCTCAAGTCGGTAAAGGGAATCTTGGGACCGTAGACTATATTGTTAGCGATGAGGAAATCCCCATCGAGGAGGGTATCTGCCATAGATTCAGAAGGTACCCAGAAAGATGCGACTATGAAAGTTCTTATAAAGAAGGCAAGGACAAAAACAGTCAAAATGAACTCAACCCATTCGCGTAAAACCGATTTCTGTTTGGTTGTTTTTTCCCTGGATTTTCCCTGCATTTTCACCTCCGTTACAATCCTGTCCCGGCTCAATAAATGAAAATCCTCAAATTCGAATACTCGATTTCCGCAGCCCAGCCGATGTCATGTGAAACATCCGGTATCCACGAAAAACCCAGCAGCAAACCGGGAAAGCAGATAGACTAAGCTGTTCTCAGCACAGCCAGGAAGGCCTCCTGGGGGATCTCGACGCTCCCCAGCCGTTTCATCCTCTTCTTTCCCGCCTTCTGTCTCTCCAGAAGTTTCCTCTTACGTGTTATATCTCCCCCGTAGCATTTGGCAGTAACGTTCTTCCTGAGAGGGCTTATGGCCTCTCTGGCTATAACCCTGCTCCCTATGGAAGCCTGTATTAACACCTCGAAAAGCTGTCTCGGGATAAGCTTCCTCAACTTGCTGCAGATCTCCTTACCCTGCGTATACGCCCTATCTCTGTGGAGGAGAGCGCAGAACGCATCAACCGGCTTCCCGTTTATAAGGATATCAAGCTTCACGAGATCGGAAGCTTCATAGGCTTTGAAATCATAATCGTACGAAGCATATCCTTTTGAGATAGATTTTAGTTTATCGTGGAAATCGAAAATAATTTCAGCCAGAGGCATTTCGAAGGTGAGGATAACCCTGGTAGGGTCGAGGTACTCGGTATTTATGTATTTTCCTCTCTTATCGAGACCAAGCCTCATAACCCCCCCTATATATTCCGTCGGTGTAACCACCTGGACGGAGAAAATCGGTTCCTCAATCCTCTCCACTTTTTCAGACTTCGGGAGTTCCATGGGGTTATCCAGCCAGAGGGTGTTGCCGTCTTTCATGACGACCTTGTATTCAACGTTCGGCACGGTAGCAACTATGTCAAGGAAGTATTCTCTCTCGAGCCTCTCCTGGATCACTTCCATATGGAGCATCCCCAGGAAGCCACATCTGAACCCGAACCCCAGTGCTGCTGAGTTCTCCGGCTGGTATAACAGGGAAGAATCGTTAAGGCTTAGACGCTCGAGGGCAGCCCTCAGTTCCTCGTAATGTTCGGGGTCCGAGGGATAGAACCCGCTGAAGACCATCGGCTTCGGTTCCTTGTAACCCGGTAGGGGCTCGGCAGCAGGGCTATCAACATCTATGATGGTGTCCCCCACTTTGGCATCTCTCAGGTTTTTTATCCCTGCTATGACATATCCGACCTCGCCGGCGCCAAGCTCCGGTTTCGGTATCCTGGAGAGTTTGAAGATACCGACTTCAATGGCCTCATACACCTTATCCCCTGAAAAAAGCCTGATGTTCATGCCGGGGCGCAGCACACCATCGGTTATCCTCACATAAAGTATGACTCCTCTGTAGCTATCGAATACAGAATCAAAGATAAGCGCCCTGAGAGGAGCATCGGGGGAACCTGCAGGAGGAGGAAGCCTTCTGACGAGTGCCTCGAGCACCTCATCCGTCCCCGTGCCGTTTTTAGCGCTGACGAGTATTATCTCGTCCTCGGATACCCCGAGCAACTCCATGAGCTGGGAGGATACGTCGCTAATTCGTGCATTCCCCAGGTCGATCTTATTTATGACGGGAATTATCGTCAAATCGTTCTCAAGCGCCATATACAGGTTGCTCACCGTCTGGGCTTCCACACCCTGGACTGCATCGACCACAAGGATAGCCCCTTCGCAGGCGGCGAGGCTTCTGGAGACCTCGTAGGAGAAATCCACATGCCCCGGCGTGTCTATGAGGTTAAAAACGTAGTCGTTTCCATCTGCCGCACGGTAGGATATTCTTACTGGGTGCGACTTTATGGTTATCCCGCGTTCGCGCTCGAGATCCATACTATCGAGAACCTGTTCCCTCATCTTCTTTGGGTCGAGGGTACTCGTCCTTTCAAGAAGCCGATCTGCAAGCGTCGATTTCCCGTGGTCTATATGAGCTATTATAGAGAAATTCCTTATGTATTTCATATTCGTCCAGTCAGTTCCTTCCTTTTGCCCTCAAGCAAGCACCGGGGTAGATTTCCGCGCTACAGATATGTAGTCAGGGAATTTACCTCCACATTAAATATGGCTGTTAAGGGTCAACTGCCCAAAATTGTCGATCAAATAGTAAGCTTTAGCTGTCAGTTCCCAGCTTCCGGATGACTGCTGATGGCTGATCACCGATCGCTTACAGTATCATAAGGGATGTGGAATGTGAAGGGTCTTCCCGATGTCACATTCCACATCCCTGAAATCGGATTTAGAAGCAATAATGACTAATCCTTGAGTTCCTCAGCCTTTGCGAAGGCTGCCTCGCTCTCCGCTTTCATATCCTTCCTTGCGTAAACGATACCGAGGTTATACCAGCTTTTCTGTTTAATCCTCTTCATTTCGTTTTCGCTCAGATCCTCATCAGTGCCTGGTTCACTCTCAGAAACTTTTATGAATAAGGGAAGTGCATCATCGTATCTTTCGATCCTCAAGTAGGTAACACCAAGATTGAAGCTCGCCTCCAGGTCATTCGGATCGACTTCGATCGCTTTCATATAGTATCTGATAGCCTCATCGTGCTGATCCTTATTTGAATATATAACCCCTATATTATAGAAAACATCGCCGTTGTTCGGATCAAGCTTTGACGCTCTGCTGTAAAGATCAAGCGCGTCATCCGCCCTGGTGGCCGCCTCGTATGCCATACCGAGTTCAAGGAGGATCTCGATATCATCCGGGTCGACCCTCAGCGCCCTCTCCCAGTAATCTATAGCCTTCTCACGCTCTCCCTCGTTGAAATAGATCTTTCCTATCGAGTCGAGCGAGCGGCTATCACTGGGATCGACCGATGCAGCTTTATCGTAGTTAGCTATCGCTTTTTCCAGATCATTCGTCCTGAAGTAGCTCGCTGCCAGATTCTTGAAAGCATCTGCCTTCTTGGGATCTATGGTGACAGCGATCTGGAAATATTTAATAGAGGAATTAAAATCCCCCGCTTTGAAGGTATTAACACCAAGGTTGAAGTATTTGACCCAGTGTTTCTCCCTGGTGCTGGCTATGTCATTCGAATATTGATTGGGTTTGAGCTCCATAGCGCGGTCGAAGCCGAGGTTCATGCACTCGTAGTCGCCCTGTTCGCTGCAGACATAACCAAGCCAATAAAAAGCCTCGGCATTGTCGGATTCCTGTTTGGTAGTTAGCTCAAGCTGCTCCCGTGCAAGGTCGAGCTCGTTCTGCCTTATATAGATCTTTGCAGAAGTGAGAGATGCACTCTGGCACCCAATAGTAACCAGCATACCCAGAACCATCAGAATTGAGAGAAAATGAACGTAAAACTTCACGATATTCCTCCTTTTTTAGTGTTGAAGCTTCAGATCCTCTCTATAAGAAAAGCCACAGGAAAAAACTAAATCTACAATGATATTCCCCCTTTCCGATTTTTTCTGAAATTACGGACTGATCTCCCTGGCAAGATCGGCTCCTCTCTTCTGGCCAAGCATCCTGACGGAGATCACAGGGTGTTCGCTCCTGACGGAATCAAGGGTGTGTTTTTCCCTTTCCGGGAGCATCATAAAGACTGAGATCTCGCCGTCGGAATACTTCCTCTCGACTATTCGCCCGATCTTTCCGAGTCTTGGGATAAACCATTCCTCAGTCCTCGGGACTGTAAGCTCATACAGGGAAGCCCCCGTCCAGTAGTTCGCACTTATAGCGTCCAGCAGGTACTCCATCCCGGTCCCTTTGAGCGCTGATACGGCAACCGATCCGGCATACTCGGACAAGAGGGATTTTGCGATCCCTTCTTCCAGGAGATCTATCTTGTTCCAGACAATTACAGTCGGCTTATCGGAGGCCCCGAGTTCCTCAAGCACGTTTCTGACGGTCGATACCCTCTCCTCATAAGAATGGGAAGAGGCATCCACGACAAGGAGAAGGAGATCAGCCTCCGTAACCTCCTCGAGCGTACTGCGGAAGGATGCCACAAGCGCCGGAGGAAGTTTCTTTATGAACCCCACAGTATCAGTCACAAGCGCTTTCTCATCGCCAGGAAGGATGAGCACCCTGGTGGTGGCATCGAGGGTCGCGAATAGCCTATCCTGGACGAAAGCATCCGATCCCGTCAGCGCGTTCAGGAGTGTCGATTTCCCAGCGTTTGTGTAGCCGACTATAGACATCCTGTAGACTCCCTTCCTCCCCTTTCTCCTCTCGATCCGCTGTTTCTCAATATTCGAGAGCACCCTTGTAAGGTCCGCTATCTTCTTTCTAACACGGCGCCTATCGACCTCGAGCTGTGTCTCGCCAGGACCTCTGGTCCCTATACCACCAACCTGTTTGGAGAGGTGGGTCCACTGTCGGGTCAGCCGTGGGAGGTAATACTTGAGCTGCGCGAGCTCGACCTGTACCTTGGCTTCCCTTGTCCTGGCACGTTTCGCAAATATGTCGAGTATTAGCGCGCTCCTGTCCAGCACTTTTACTTCCAGGGCATCTTCGAGGTTCCTGACCTGGGCCGGGGAGAGGTCGCTGTCGAATATAACCATATCAGCTTGAAGGGATCTCACCATCGAAGAGATCTCGTCGAGTTTACCCCCACCGATGAAGAAAGTCGGGTTGATCCTCTTCCTCCTCTGGACCACACGCCCTACCACGTCCGCTCCAGCCGTATCAGCAAGGAGCTCAAGCTCATCGAGGGAGTCATCGATATCTCCCTTCAGTTCGGGCACAAGCTCAACGCCGATTATGATGGCACGTTCTCTCCCTGTCGCATGGGATTCAGTATTATGCAAGAACAGCCCCTTCAGGTGAAACGGAAAGTAAAAGTAACATATAACTTTCCAAGCTCAGGAATATCTCCTCCGCAGACCCTCTTTCAATGTCTCAACAGTGACTTTAATAATGCCGGTAGTCGGAACAGCGATCAGCATGCCCAGAAAGCCCATAATCTGACTCCCGGCGAGTATGGCGAAAATGACCACTGCCGGATGAAGGTGAACGCTCCTTGCGATCACAAGCGGCGAGACGAAGTAATTATCTATGAACTGCACAAGGACGAAGACCAAAACGACCGCCGCCAACATGTTTATCGATCCCCCGGTCATCAGCGCCACCAGAATTCCGGAAAGTATACCTATCACCGGACCGAGGTAAGGTATCAGGTTGGAGACCCCTGCGATCAGTCCGACTATAACGTAATAATTCAGCCCTATTATCCTGAGTCCAATGATAGAAAGCAAAGCCACTAAAACGGCCGCAAGGATCTGGCCCCTTATATATGCCCCTATCTGTCTGTTTATCTTCCACTGCAGGTTCAAGCTCAGTTCGAAGTACCTGTTTGGCACCAGGCTTATAAGCCAATATTTCATCCTCCTTCCATCTTTAAGCAGGAAGAAGGTAACGAAGGGCACGACGAAGAGGAGTGAAAACCTCGAGAATGCGCTCAATATCAAGCTGGGGGACTTTGCTATGAGGGCAGTCCCCAGATCTCTCATACCTTGCCGCATCCTGTCCCCGAGATCGCTCGTCGCAAGCATCGGGAGATGGGTTTCCATCAGGTCCTGCGTATCGGTGATCTTCTGGGAGATATAGCTTATATATCCGAGCTTTACCCGTCCGAAATCACAATAGGCGGGCGACAGATCTATATCCGCCGCCCTGGTCCCGCTGCTGTTGCCCACCAGATCTAAGACAAGTTCGCCATCTTGAGGGTCATTGCTTATAATTTTCAATTTAGTTGATGATCCCCTGAACGATTTCGGGCTGAAGGCTATGGAAAGGTCAGTTGACGGTATATTGCCCGAAGATGCCGGCGGAAGCCTGAGGGGAAATGGTTCAGACTTGAAAGCGAAATTCAGTGTATCCTGAAGGGAGATCGACTCGATCTTCAGAGGTGTTTTCCCGTAGTTCATAATGCTCAAAGTTTTATAAACTGTCGATCCAAGCCTGATATTTCCGAAATCCATGCTCATATCGTCCGATACCGAAAGCTGTATATCCTGGCTTTCGGACAGCCCCCTGTTACCTATGAGGGAGACCTTGACACTCTTCTCGTCCATGTCATTACTTCTCACAATGAGCTCGCCTCTTATCTCTCGGGCGTCCGACTTGGGCCCGAATTCTATCATAAGCTCCAACTTCTCCATCGGAGGGATGAGTTCCTGGATCTCATTTCGAGATAGCTTCTTAGATAATGAAAAATGTACCGTGTCCGAGAGGGATATGCTTTTTATCCTCAGATTCGAAGCCTGTCCCTTATTTTCGATAGTTATGGTTCGGACCGCCGTATGGTCAAGCAGATTTTCCCTGAACCCCGAAATCTCTCCCACCAGTGCAGGGATGAGGAAGACCCCAATAGCCACAAGAATGATGGCAAAGACGACATATATAGCTAATACGCCCAACCATCTCCTCATAC
>CAZTBA010000265.1:0-8650 GCA_964611725.1 uncultured bacterium | reverse complement strand
CCTCCCAGGTCATCTATCTCCGGAGCCCTGTATTCTCCGCTCTCCCAGGCCTTCCTCACACAGGTGAGAATGCAGGAACCGTCAAGTCGGCCCGTCTGCTTTTCTCCCAGATTCTCTTTCGCCCAGTTGACGTCTTCCTCACTGGATCTATAATCCTTCGTGTATGCCTCATATTTTTCCCAGTCTATGCCTCCAACTACGAAAGATATGCCCATACCGGTCGGGGAATGTCCGTCTACCTCACGGTAGTTCAGCTTCGGATAGAGCATCGGAACCCCGGCCCTTTTGGCTATGTCAGCCTCTCCCGTGGCATCAACTACGACCCTGGCCTTCATGGCCTGTCTTCCGGACTTGTTCTCGATGAAGATGCCACGGACTCTGTTGCCCTCAAGTATGGGATCAGCAGCATAAGCCGACAGCATAAGCCTTACTCCGCTTTCCTCAAGCATCCTCAAGGCCGTATAGGAAGCTATGTTGGAATCCCTCGGATAGTGGGATTTGCTGTAGGGCGGAACACTCCCTCCTCCAAGGGCCGCATGTCTCTCAATGAACTCTTTGGGTATACCCATAAACCCGGGGAACACACCCGCCTGATAGCCTGCTTTAACATGAGGCCGGCCGCTCGCCAACGAGCCCTTACAGATCATACCCGGTCCTATGTTTCCGCCTACACTTCCAAAGCGATCTATCAGAACAGTTTCGGCCCCACTCCTCGCTGCAGCCAATGCGGCGAACACCCCGGACACGCTCGCCCCAGCGACGACTACATCCACGTCATACACGACGGGCACACGTTTTTCAGGTTCAGTCACGAAATCCATCGATACGCCTCCACTTACGTTTGTGCTTGCAGGATATGTCCAGGCAATCTGCCAGAGATGCCGGAGATCGCCCCCAGCACTCATCCCTGACTATTACCGATTCACCTATAGCTCCGCAATCCAATTTTTAGGAACTTACCAATTTCCCATATTTATCTCAACAAAAATCCCTTATTCCACTTCGATTTAGCTTTACTCAGGAATATTCCTTCCCGAATCTGCCCTGTAATTGCACAAACACAATTCTGTAAGCTTCTATGATAGATGGTATTCTGAGGTGAGTTATTCCCAGAGATAGTGTAGGGGCGACCGGTTGGTGCCCTTACCGAGGCACTCCAAAACTCGATTTTAAGATAAGAAAACAGGCTCCAACCTAACAAAAACTGTCGTGATTCCCTGCTGACCGTGGTTGAAGCCTGTTCAATGAAATACTGCTGTCGTATTGTCCATTTATACGTAAAAACATATATAAAGGTTCCCAAAATCTGATATACTAAACGCAATTTGAATCTCGAGAATTCCCACGATGGAACTCTGGCATAGATTGTTTCTGTGATTAATGTAGGGCCGATCGGCGGTTGCCCTCGTTAGGGCCCATGACATTTCCAATAACTAAAATGCGTCTGGTACAACATTATTGGGTGACGGGACCCGGAGCTTCGAGAATCATATATCGAGACGTGGTTAGAAAAATTGAGTGAAATTGCCGATAGCTAAGCGAAAATCGCTTGACGCGATGCATTGGACACCTTAATTTAAACCGCACCTTCCTTTTCAGGGATTTTGCGGATGCCCGAGGGATACTCAGGCTCAGAATTAGAGTAAAATAGCATTCAGTTTCATTCGAGGGAGATAGACTATGACGCCAAGGGAAAGCTTTATAGCCGCCCTGGAGCGGCGACCGCCGACGGGGCGGGTGCCCCACTTCGAGCTTGTATTTTTTCTTACGATGGAGGTCTTCGGCAAAGTGCATTCGAGCCACCGCAGCTATCACCAGTGGGACCAGATGGAAGAGAAGGAACGCCAGTTGCACCGGGAAGATATAGCAGATATCCATATCCGGACCGCCGAACGTTTCGAGCACAGTGCGATCTTTCTCCACCCCAACCCCCACGATGAGGAGGAAATTATGCGGTTTACCGATCTGGTCCGAGAGAAAATCGGGAACCGCTATTTTCTCCTTGCCGGTGGTGATGCCACCTACGGGGTACCCTCGGGAGAAAGTATGATGGATTTCTCATGCAGGATGATCGATGACAAGGAGGGATTGAAGCGGGAAGCGGAAAATGGGGTCAACGATCAGTTGGAGCGGGCCCAGCGCCTTGACAAACACGGGGGCATCGACGGCTTCGCCATGTGCGCCGACTACTGTTTCAACCGTGGACCGTTCATGAGCCCGAGCCAGTTCAGCGAATTTGTCACACCATACCTCGCGAAGCTCATCCAGGGATATCGCGACATGGGATTTTACGCAATCAAGCATACCGATGGTAACATCATGCCGATCATAGACCAACTGGTGCAGGCGAACCCGCACGCCCTGCACTCCCTCGACCCCCAAGGGGGTGTGGACATTGCAGAGGTGAAGGCACTCTACGGCGACAAGATCTGCCTTATTGGGAATGTAAACTGTGGGCTGATGGACACCGGAACCGATGAAGAAGTGATCGAGTCGGCCCGCTATGCCCTGAAGCACGGAATGCCCGGCGGGGGCTATGTCTTCTCCACCAGTAACTGTATATATACCGGTATGAAATTGTCCCGATATGAGCTGATCCTGGACGTATGGCGCAGGGAAGGAAACTACAGCTAAAAATGGCGGCAACTATGTATATTCTCTCCATCGATCAGGGCACAACCGGCACAACTACCGTCCTCTATGACCAGAACGGCGGGATAGTCGGCAAAGCCTACAGGGAATTGTCTCAGATATACCCCGAACCCGGATGGGTCGAGCATGACCCGGTAGAGATCTGGCAGACTGTCGTAGATACGGTTGAAGAACTTCGCTCACGTTACAGTGGGAAAATCGCTGCCGTGGGCATTACAAACCAGCGAGAGACAACAGTACTATGGGACAGTAAGAGCGGAACCCCCATCTACAATGCCATCGTATGGCAGTGCCGGCGAACAGCGGACTACTGTGAGGAACTTCGTGAGAACGAGGCATCCTTCCGGAAAAAAACGGGTCTACCTGTCGATGCCTACTTCAGCGGGACGAAGGTAAAGTGGATCCTTGAGAACATAAAAGGGTACCGGCTGGACGACATACTCTTCGGCACCATTGACAGTTGGCTTATCTGGAAATTGACCTCAGGGAAAGTGCATGTCACCGATTATACTAATGCCTCACGGACGTTGATTTTCAATATCAAGGAAAAGAAATGGGACCAGGATCTGTGCCAGTTGCTGAGTGTCCCACTGTCTATTCTCCCTGAAGTCAAGAAATCCATAGATGATTATGGATACGTGGAGTCCATCCCTTCACTGGCTGGCGTTCCCATATTCGGGGTTGCGGGGGATCAACAGGCTGCCCTCTTCGGGCAGGCATGTTTTACGAAAGGTCAAACAAAAAACACCTACGGCACAGGCTGTTTCCTCATAATGAATACCGGTTCGGAAGCCATTGCCTCCAATAAAGGATTGCTTACAACCCTGGCGGCGGATGGCAGTGGTGAGCCCTGTTACGCACTGGAAGGCTCCATATTCATCGCCGGGGCCGCAATACAGTGGCTGCGGGATGAATTGGGGATACTTGAAAAGGCCTCTGATAGTGAAAAGGCAGCCCGTTCCGTGGAGAATAACGGCGGGGTCTATCTGGTCCCGGCTTTCGTCGGGCTGGGGGCTCCTCACTGGGATATGCAGGCCCGTGGAGTGCACGTCGGACTGACAAGGGGCACCAATCGCAACCACGTTATTAGAGCGGCCCTTGAATCCATGGCTTATCAGACATACGATGTCCTATCATGCATGGAGCAGGAAACTGGCATCAAAATCCAGAGACTTGCGGTCGACGGTGGGGCAGCCGAAAATGACTTCCTCATGCAGTTTCAGGCGGACATCATTAACAGACCCGTAGTCAGGCCCTCGTTAATAGAATCCACCTCTCTGGGGGCAGCCTATATGGCCGGACTTAAGGCGGGAATATGGAAGGGCCATGAAGAGCTGATCCGCCTTAAGACACATGAAAGGGAATTTACCCCTTCGATGGATGACGGAAGTCGCAAAGAGCTTCTTGGTGGCTGGCGGAAGGCACTCCGCCAGGCTATGATGAAGTGAATCATCACCTTTTCCGGTGCATATTCAGTTTATTTGATCGAGGTTCGATTACGGATTTCATAATCTTAACATAGCGCCGGTCAGGCGTCATTTTCATCAAAGAGTATAAGCCATTTTTGCTATTGGTTATAGCTAACGGAGGTTGATATGCCGGTTGCTGATAGACGAAATTACCTTAGCGATTTAGTTGAAATCTTGAAAACACATTGGCCCCAAAACAGGACAGTAAACATAGTCTGTCATGGTCATAGTGTTCCCTCAGGATATTTTGCCACACCTATGGTTGACACTTTCAACGCATATCCTCATCTCCTGCACAGGAGCCTTAAACATCGCTTTCCTTTCGCTGTAATCAATGTTATAGTCACCGCGATAGGAGGAGAGCATTCCGAAAGCGGTGCAGAACGGTTTGAAAGCGAAGTGTTATGTCACCGGCCTGACGTTATAACGATAGACTATGCTTTGAATGACCGGGGAATCGGTTTGGAGAAAGCCAAGGTCGCGTGGAATCACATGATTGAAAAAGCAATTGCACAGGGGGTGAAGCTACTTTTGCTTACACCAACTGCCGATCTGACGCAACGAGCGGACGCATCTGAAGAAGAGAAGCGGGATCTGCAGTCGCACGCACAGCAAATACGGCGTCTCGCCGCGGAATATGAGGTAGGACTCGTAGACAGTCTCGACGCTTTCGAGAAATATCAAGAAAATTCAGGAGACCTCTCTGACCTCCTGTCATGGATCAACCACCCCAATCGAAATGGGCATGAGGTTGTCGCGCGGGAGCTTCTACGCTGGTTCACGATTATATAAGAGACCACTAAATCGGGGATGACTCTGATAATTTTACGTTTTAGTTCAACCGCAACATAGAACTGAAAGGAACTCTCATGGCGAAGATGATGAATTCAAAGGAAAGGGTACTGACCGCCTTTGCACGGCAGGAACCCGATCGTGTACCGATCGACTACTCCGCGAATCCGGGAATTGACAGGCGACTCAAAAACCACTTCGGCCTGGCGGAACACGATAGCGAAGGTCTATGTCGCGCTTTAGGTGTGGATTTTCGCGGAGTTGGTGCCCCTTATGTCGGGCCTAAAATACATCAGGATATTCCCGGACGACAGGTAAGCATCTGGGGCATCCGAACTCGATGGATAGAACATGATACGGGCGGTTACTGGGATTACTGCGATTTTCCTCTGAAGGACGCAACGCTTGAAGAGGTCGAAGCCTGGCCTATGCCTTCACCGGATCATTTCGATTACTCCGATATTGCCAAGAAGTGCGAACGGATGAAGGAGTACTGCATTTTTGCCGGTGGAGCCGGAACTGGTGACATAATCAACAACACCGGAATGATCCGCACTATGGAACAGGTGCTGGTAGATCTGGTAACTGATAATCCTGCCTGCCTGCGTTACATCGATCGCAAGATCGATATACAGGTCGAGGTTATCAATCGTACCCTTGAATCTGCCAAAGGCAAGATCGACCTCCTCTGGTTGGGTGAGGATCTCGGGACACAGATAGGGCCGATGATCGGCATCGAACTATTCCGAAAACATATCCGTCCGAGACACCAAAAACTTGTGGATCTCGCGAAACACCATGGTATTCCGGTTATCATTCATTCCTGTGGGTCGAGTAGCTGGGCGTTTGATGATTTCATCGAAATGGGTATCAGCATCGTTGACACGTTACAGCCCGAGGCCAAAGATATGGCACCTGAATATCTGAAGAAACACTTCGGGGATCGGCTCGCATTTCACGGATGCATCTCTACCGCGGGACCAGTCGCGACCGGAACCGTACAGGATACAATTGACAACGTTCGTCAGACACTGGAGGTCATGATGCCCGGTGGTGGCTACGCCCTGGCACCGACCCATGCACTTCAGGACAACTCGCCAACTGAAAATGTCGTAGCGATGTATGACGCGGCAAAAACTTATGGCCGGTATTAAGTCCGATGAGGCCCTGAATGACTCATTTTCAGAAACGGCAGATCGTATCGATACTTCTTGCTGAGAATCTGATCTGCAATGATATACGAAGCATGAAACCTATTGAGGCAGCCTCACCAATCTGATGGCCGTCGGCTCGTGATGAAGACGCCGAAGAGAAAGAGATCTTTTCAGAACATCTATCCGCACTTGAAAATTTGATGATAAGATTGCCACATCGTTCCGTTATCCTTGTCGCTTCGGCAGTTGCATTTTCTTTGCTCGGGGATCAGGCCCTTTATGCAATTCTGCCCACCTATTTTAAAGAGCTGGGTTTGATGCCCTTCCAGGTAGGCATTCTCCTCTCAATTAACCGTTGGATCCGGTTATTTACAAACCATCTGGCGGAAAGGTTAACTCGCCGTTTTAGCCCAACCCGCCTGCTGGTTGGTGCCCTTGTTCTGGGATCTGCTTTAACAGCGGTCTACGGCAGCCTCACTTTATTTCCCATCCTCTTAATCGCCAGAATGCTGTGGGGCCTGTGCTGGTCATTCATTCGCCAGGTTGGAATAATGACATCGGTGGACAGCGCCTCGGATAGAAATATCGGACAGGTAATCGGATTTTACAATGGTGTCGCCCGTATTGGTTCCATAGCCGGAAATTTTTTCGGTGCTTTGCTGCACGATGTCGTTGGTTTTTGCTCAACGTTTTTGATTCTCGGCGCTGTTTCACTTTTGGGAGTTCCTTTAGGTGGCATAGCACGGCGGGGACTTCACTCACACAGATCTGCTTTTCGAAGTCCGCAGAAACCCGATGGATTTAATCACATCATAGGATTATTAGTCCGCGGCTTTGTGATGGGATGCGTCGGATCTGGGCTGATTACATCCACTTTGGGTTTTATCCTTCAAAAGCGAATCGGAGATTCAGTCGCTATTGGTAAAATAGTTATTGGAATTGCTACGATGAACGGGTTGCTCCTCGCCTCAGGATGGATTATCAATATTTTTGGAGCTCCCATTCTCGGTGCTTTCTTAGACCGGATTGGACATCGTACAGGAGCGTTTATATTCTTCATCGGATCAACAATAACATTATTTGCTGCAACAACAGCCTCAAAAATGCCACTGTTGTTTTTCCTCGTTTTGGCCTTCTTTATATGTGGGACAGCGATACAGGTAGTGCTCGCAGCGGAAGCGGGAAAACGGGGTTCTAAAATCTACAGTTTCTACGCTACTGCGGTTGATTTCGGTGCGGCAATTGGCCCCATCCTTGGATGGACGATCTTCGAATTCATATCCGTGCCGGTGGTAGTTTTTGCCATCGGTGGTAGTTTGTATGCTATTGCCACTTTGTTCTATTTAAAGGCGTTTACATCTAAATGAGGAGCTGAAGCGGATATGTTAAAAAACAGTCGAGAAATGTGCGAGATCAAAAGGATCACATTCCTGGTTCATCCGTACTGCTATGCCGAATCTCTGGGGAAATCAACACCGATGCCAAAGTCACTATGGAACGCATACCACGAACATGAAATCCCGGTGGCGAAGCGCTGGCATGAGGCGATAGACCAGGCGGTCGAAAGGGATGTGATTGTCTATCATCCCTGCTACCAGTCGATCGAAGAGAAATCCTTGGCGGAATACGGGCGACAACGACTGGGAGATCGATTCCTGAGGCTGGCAGGGCGTCAGATCGGGCATCCACAGGGATTTACACCTGAAACATTGGCAGCCCTTGCCCCAGAAATTGGTGAGGCGTTTCAGGTGCGTGATAAACACGTCTGGTATGCCCATGACCTGCGCATAGCAGTTTTCTCTTACAACTATGCACAGGATATCCTGGCGACCTTCGAAGAACGGGGCATCCGCTTCGAGCGAGATTCCGTCACCCTGAGGGCGATGGGTGAATCCTTCGAAGGGTGTGCTACCACCTGGACCACCATGGTGCCTGTTTACCTTGGGGTTCCGGCACCGGTCGAAATCCCTTATGAGATGACGGTTCCCGATACCTTTTTCCTGCTCCGATGCCGATATATAAAGCGCATACCGATGCCATACGACACGGCGCTTTACCTTTTCACTGATCCGGAAGATCGGCCACTGGCGCTATACAAACGCGAGCGGGTTCGGCTTGCAGATCCCAGCTATTACAGCCGCCTTCCGATCGATGCGGACAAGGTATTTGTGCTTAACAGGGAGGGCGAAACCTTGCTCCCATCCGGAGGAAAGCTCTCGCCGATGGTGCCCCCAAGCCTTGTATGCCGTACGGGAGACAGCATCGAGGTAATGGTATCAAGTGGCAGAGGACGAGGGGGAGAGGGGCCACCTTTTTATCCACGGGAGGCACCGCTCTTCATTTTTGCTCTGGATTTAACGCCGGAAGCCTTCTTCGAAGCAGCAGAGCAAGCAGAAATCCTGCCTGAAAAATCAGTCGCGTAGCTGTCATTCAGGCTTGTCAGATCCACACTGCCCTGCAAAAGGTGCCATGCCCTCCGAGCCAGCTTATTGGCAAAGATCGAGATCAGGCCGGCGAGCATAACATAACCTAGTACTCCTATTCTTAAACCCGTATAGGGTTATGCAGCCAACCGGAGTCGCT
>CAZTBA010000264.1:0-8675 GCA_964611725.1 uncultured bacterium | reverse complement strand
CTCGCATCATCGAAAGCAGAAACTTAAACCCAAAATCTAATGTGACAAAGTCAAGCTAAAATAGATTGCCAAATTTACCATACTGCTTCGTCCCTGGTGAGCCACTCTCGAAGTTTTGGTCTTGATCTGTAAACACCCACATATTTCAAGGCGAGATTGCCAATCCATTGATACCATTTTTCATTTCTAACGGAGCCAACTAAATCTTTGGCCATACCGAGAACTTGGACTTGGTTCTCAAAGTATTTCCAGCCAAGCTCCTTACCCATAGCCAGGTGCATAATGGTATCCCATGCGAAACCGCTTGTGGGACCAAGTATTCCCGTGACTGGATCACGAGCCCTCTTTCTGGTCTCATCATCACCGAAGAAGAAGTCGTGAGCCTGAGACAGATATTCATACTCTGGCATCTCAACAAACCTCATAAAGTTGGTCGAGAACGCAGTTTCAAGCCCCATAGCTATTGCCCACAGTCCACCTACCCAGGCAACCTTCTGCAACTCTTGGGGGTCACCGCCCCAGCGAGGGTCAGCTTCCTGTAAAAGTTTGGCATGGTAGCTCACCATATTGGTGGTAAATATCTTGAACTGGAAAAGAAGTCTACCCAGTGGGTTTCTATACATCTTCGGCCTATTCATAGCATTGTAGAGGAAGTGAATTGTATCGACCATCTTGACGCCATAGTCTATAGTTTCCTGTTGCATCTGCTCTTTGGAAAGCTCAGGGTGTGCCTTTTGAAGCTCCTGCATCTTCTTATAGTAGGCTATGGCGAAGGTTTGCTCTCTATTGCCGATCTCTGCACCAGAGAATGTTAACATCCTCGGTAAATGTTCACTGGGATCGGAAGTCCACTGTGCAACCTTGCCAGTTACTTCTCTGGCCTTCTCCAAGCGCGTCTGTCCTTCCTCTCCACTCATGAGCTTGCTGATCTCTTCGGGATGCGGTGTAGCGAGGTGGCTGGCCGTCTGAGCCACTCTTGATTGTACAGTTTCTAATAGGGCCTAACCTCTGCAGGATATCCGCTATTCCACTTCTCCCGACATAGTCCAAGAGATCACACCCTATGAAACGCGAAGGCTATCTGAAAAAGACCTTGACAGGAGGGTATAGTTTTCTCATAATACATCTGCAAGTCATTGATCTTCTATGAAGTCCGATTCACCTTATCAGGAGGTGGTAAAGGCCACAGTCCGCAACTGCTCTTTATCAAGAATTGTCAGTGAACTTTTTTGTTGTAGCAAGGTTTGTGATCCAATATCCCGATAGAGGCAAAGCCCTCAAAGGTATTGCTGCAAAGATATAGCGTCCAAAGCTTTCAATATGGCTGTAGCGCTGGGTGTGTGAGTTTAAGCAGTGAATTTCTTAAGCGGAAGGATGGCTACTATGAAAAATCCATTTATCCTGATTCAGATTCTCCTGTTTTCAGTTCTCACCTTTGCTTCGGACATCTACGGCTTGGAGTTGGACGGAACTAAATCTGCTGCTATCATCAGCACCTCCGAAACAGAGGCCGCAACATACATGATCCCGCGTTATGTGATCGGCTCCGGGGGAATATCAGGTGCTGCCAATGACAACTACGTTCATGCGGCAACCGCAGGCCAGACTTTCGCTGGTGTTTCCCAGGGCGCCAACCATTGGCTGTATTCAGGTCTCTGGCTGCCAGCAGCATATGAAGCAGAGGAGACTATATCAGGAGATTTCAACGGTGATGGTACAGTCTGGCTTGATGACTTTTCGATATTTGGATCGGCCTTCGGCTCCTCGGGGGAATCGGCCAACTGGAACCCTCTTTGCGACATGAATGGAGATGGTGTGGTCTGGCTGGAGGATTTCTCCATATTTGCCGAAAACTTCGGTAAGACCGTGGGAAATGCAAAACCGGTCCCGCCATCGATTGCGGCTGACTCAGAAGCGAATCCGGATGTCCATTTTGTAGCCGGATCGGATGAAAGTGAGGTCCTCAGATTGAGGGTTTCCTTGAGTGACCTGAAGGACATCAGAGCTTACACTTTAAAAATCAACTATGATCCCGGGAAATTTGAGATCCTTAAGGCAGAGAGGATATCTGCTGTTGGCTCTGCTGAGTCCGATGATATGTCGGTTCCTCTCCTCATCCGCCGTGATGAGCTCAATTTCCTAACAATAGCAGATCTTCTCTCACCGACGACGGATACGGTGAACAGGACAACAGAGTTCACCCTTAGAGTTGAAAGGAAGGATGACCAGGACACTGATTTTATGGCCACAGATATCTGGCTGCTTGATGTGGATGGGAATCTGAGCAAGCTTGCTGATGCAAGAGCAACTGCTTTGCCTGGAAGGTTTGAGTTCTCACAGAATTATCCTAACCCCTTTAACATGGGGACTCTGATCCCTTACAGCCTTGCCAGGGATGCCAGCGTGAAGCTGATCATTTACAATACCCTTGGTCAGGAGGTAAGGACCCTTGTAGATGGAGACCAGCCTGCAGGTTCCCGTATCGTCACATGGGATGGTAAGGATAACCAAGGCAGATACATGTCGACAGGTCTCTATCTCTGCAGATTCGAAGCTGAAGGCTCCGTCCAGGTAAAGAAGATGTTGCTTGTCAAATAAGCGTGAGGATACCTCCCCCCGTATGTGGGAAGGTTAGGTGGTAGGTAAGGAAAGAATTGAAGCGTTTTTCATATCGAAGGTAGGGCGTGCCCTGCCCCTGCAGAAGTTCTAAGGGACTCTATTAATGATCGCTATCCGAAAGGAGGTTGCTGTGAAACGTGTATCCTCACTTGTGTTGGCATTGGCAATGTTCCTTTTTTCAACCAGTGTCCTTGCCTCGATCCCCAGATTGATCAACTATCAGGGCATACTGCTTGGTTCGGATGAAGATCCGGTTGCTGAGGGGGATTATAAGATCACTTTCAAGCTCTATGATGGAAGCGACAACCTGTTGTGGACTGAGGTCCACAATCAAGTGTTTGTGGCAGAAGGTTTCTTTCATGTCATCCTTGGCACTGTCTCGCCCCTGGGTCTTCCGTTCGACAAACCATATTTTCTGGGGATTCAGGTGGGCGAGGATCCCGAGCTGCAGCCGCGTATGGTGCTGACCAGCGCTGCATATGCCATCCGTGCCGAGGAAGCAGACAAGCTGCTGGGAATCAGCGTCAGCAACACACCTCAACCGAACAAGCTGTTGCCCCTCGACAGTAACGGGAAATTTCCAGAGAGCGTAATACCCGCAGGACCGCCCCCAGATTGGAGCTACTTGGAGAAAGGCAGGCCTGATACGTCCAGCGGAAACAGTTCTATCCCGATGTTGTTCATATCCAACGAGGGCGATGGGGATGGAATTAGCGGCTGGAGCACAAATGGCCCGGGGGTTTCCGGCCGTAGCGATAATAACAATGGCGTTGCCGGTTGGACCGGTGCGAGCGATAAGAGCGGCCTTTTTGGAAATAGCACCAATGGTAAAGGTGTTTCCGGTCGTAGTGATAACAACGACGGGACCGTTGGCTGGACTGGTGCGAGTAATAAAAGTGGGGTTTATGGCCATAGCACCGATGGTTTTGGCGTTACTGGCCACAGCGATAACGATTTTGGTGTGCAGGGTTTTGGGACACGGGGTGTATATGGCGATGGCTCCGCCTATGGTGTTTATGGAACCAGCAGTAGCGGTGGCGGTGTCGGCGTTTGGGGGCAGAGCACAGATGCATCTGGTGTGGTAGGCCATAGCGTTAACGCCGCCGGTGTGGCGGCCTGGAGTACCAATGGCCCTGCTCTGGTCGCCAATGGTTTGGGAAACGAGGACATTATCCAGGCCTGGAGTAAAAGCGCTGACATCGAGTTCAGGGTTGAGATCGATGGCGATGTCTTTGCCGATGGCACATTCCACGATACGGGTGCGGATTTCGCGGATATGGTCGCTGTAGAAGGCGATGTCAATCGGTACGAGCCAGGCGATGTGCTGACGATAGGCAGCGATGGGCTGCTCGTGCTGTCTCGAGAGCCGTATGCCACCAATGTGGCCGGTGTCTATTCCACTAAACCGGGCTTTGTCGGAGCGCGTGATGATAATCAGCCCCTCGAGAGAAAGATACCCCTTGCGATGGTAGGTCTCGTTCCTGTCAAGGTCAGCGCCGAGAACGGTTCTATCCGACCGGGCGATCTGTTGGTCAACTCTTCCACCCCCGGACACGCCATGCGCGCGGAGAATCCCCCGCCGGGCACCATCGTTGGTAAGGCAATGGAGCCGCTCAGGGCGGGTATGGGCGTCATCTCAGCATTGGTCACATTACAATAGGAGCTTGGACTTGAAATCATCGATTCAACCTTCGTATGGAGAGCCGGAGACAATCTCTTCGAGAGCAGCCTGTTCGTCCCTTTGCCAGCGCGAGCAGACATTTTCCAGGGCAGCATCACTTATCGCGAAAATGGGATACAAGTGGATCGATGTCAGTTGTATGCGATGGGCGCCTCATGTGGCGACCGATAAGCTGGTATGGGATTTTGACAACACCTGCTCGAAGATCGCTTCCATCCTGGAGGAGAATAAGCTTGCGGTTTCCAACTTCACCTTTGAATCCATTGACAGCAAGAAAGGTCCGTTCTCCGAATACCTGGCAGAGTTCGAGTCGCTTGTCTCCCTTGCCTACGAATTGAAAGTACCGTTGATCAACATCATGGCTCCCAAAGCCGGTGCGGACTGGAACGCCTGTGTCAAGCAGCTTCGAATACTTATTCAGATTGCCAGCGAAAAGGATATAAAATTGTCCGTCGAGACCCATGTGGGTCAGGTTACGGAGGACCCGAATAAGGCCATCCGGCTTTGCGAGGAGGTAAAGGGTCTCGGCCTGACCCTCGATCCGTCCCATCTGTATGCCGGGCCAAATCAGGGTAAGGATTTTGACTACCTGTATCCGTATGCCTACGGGACAGGATTACGGGCCGGAGGAATGAATCCCGATCAACTTCAACTGCCGTGGGGCGAAGGCCCGATCGACTTCAGGCAGGTGATAGCGAAGCTCGAGGCGTCAGGATACGAAGGGTTTTACGTTGCGGAGTACCTCGAAGGATATAATTCGGTGGATGCACTGAAGGAATCGAGGAGATTCTTTGATTGGGTTAAGGCATTGTGATTTTACAAACTCAGAGCTTATTCTATGATCCCTTCTGCTAAACCCTCAGTAGATTCAGTCAGGAAAATATCTAAGGACTTCTGTTCTCCACCTTTCGCTTTGTAGGATTCCATGTCGACAAAGGAAACAAAACATGCAAATTCGAGAGATCTGTCTGAAAGACAGGATCGAGCAGATTCCGGTCGTTCAAACGGGACAGCGCTGGCCAGCCAGGCATGAGATCCGAAATCCTGAGATACTCTTTCAGAGGTTTCCTCAGTGCCGTGAAGATCCCAAACGGAGGCACTTCGGGGATTCCCGGGAGCTTCCGCCGCGGTTCTCTAAGGGCGGCGGATTTTTCCCAGTGCTGCTCCGTATGCATAACGGGGACCTTGCGTGCGTGTTCCGGACCGGCGCCATCCACGTAGGCTCGGGCGGCGAGATAAGCATCAGCTTTTCAAAGGACAGGGGCAAAACCTGGTCCGATTACCAGGTAATCGTCAGGGGTGACGCGGAGAAAGATCTGGATATGCGCAACGTTTCACTGGGCCAGGCAGCTAACGGGGACCTGGTGCTGGCATATGGAATTTCGCCCGGACGCCATGTCGAAGGAGTGTCGGTCGCGGTATATGATTTCCGCGATATGGTGGTCATACGTTCCACTGACGGTGGTAAAACGTGGTCCGAGCCCAACATGATAGAACGTCCGCCGGACGGGGCAGCCGTCCATCCTTATGGGCAGATGAGGTGCCTCCGGAACGGGACCCTGGTTTTCAATGCGAGGGGTTACTATTCGAGTGAAGAATACCGCACGAACCCGAATTTGCCCGGACGGATGACCTACCTGTACTGGTCCGTGGACGATGGACAGAGCTGGGGTGAACCTACCCTTATCCGGGCAGGGAAGACCGAGACCGGATTCTTGCCCCTGGATGAACGGCATTGGGTAGCATACGTTCGGCACAACAATGCCCCCAGTATGATCGCACACTCGTTCGATGGCGGAAAGACCTGGCCGCGCTGGGACGAGATGCTGAGAGGTGATCCTCTGACCAGGACCCGCCGACTGCCGGGATCGCTCACCAAACTGCCGAACGGATATGTGCTGATAACCTACGGTTACCGGGAATACCCTTTCGGAGTCCGCGCCGTCATCAGCCACGACGGCGGAGACACGTTCGATATGACCACGGAATTCGTAATTGCCGACAGCTTCCTGCACTGGGACTGCGGCTACCCCAGCACTGTCTGCCTTGATGACGGTACAATCGTGACGGTGGCATATACCCTCGAGGATATCGAACACCCGGAATGGGGGACCTGTGCTATAGCCTACCGCTATTATCAGGACCTGTTCGATGCTCAGGAATAGGTGGTAAGAAAGTCTGACCTTCGGATTAAGCTTCACTCTGAAATCTGTTTTATGCCAATCTATGTTTTGTCAAAGCGGGTATTTCGCCTGCTATTGCGATAATGGAGATGCCCTACGGGGGCGTCTCTGCACTGCAATATCGGCGGGCATGATCCGGTGATTAGAGTTTCTCCTCAGGGACCGGGTATGGATCAAGTGTACAGATGTCCCGTATGCCATATGGCGCTTGAAAAATCTGAAAAACAGTATATCTGCCCCGGCAGGCATACCTTCGATATAGCCAGAGAAGGCTATGTTAACCTCCTTTTGGCTCATCAGAAAAAGACCAGGGAACCGGGGGACTGTAAGGAAATGATTAGAAGGCGTAGGGATTTCCTGAACAGGGGATACTACGATACCCTGTCCGAACGTCTGAATGAGATCATCGCCGATGAACTACTGATTATGACTGAAAGGAAAGGGAATAGCATCAACATCCTCGACGCCGGATGCGGTGAGGGCTATTTCGTATGGCAACTCAAGAATCATTTGAAGGTTCTGGAAACGCCAAAGCCGCTGGCTTTTTGGGGAATAGATATCTCCAAAGCCGGAATCAGGTGCGCCGCGCGCCTTGACAAGGAAATCAGCTTTGCGGTCGCCAGCACTTATAACATACCTATCTTATCTGGCTGCCTGGACTGCATTACGCGGATCCTTGCCCCTGGGGATGAGGGAGAATTTAGGCGTATTTTGAAGCCTTCAGGAAAGCTCGTTGCAGTCATGCCGGGTCCAGAACATCTATTCGGCCTGAAGCAAATAATATATCAGGAACCGCGACAGCACGATCGGGAAGAAAAAGCCCCGGGCGGTTTCAAAGTTCTGAAGCATGCAAGTGTCGCATATAGCATCCACCTTGAATCCTCAGAAGACATCATGAATTTGCTCGCGATGACGCCTTACTACTGGCACATCGATCCGGTGACGAAGAAACGTGTCGAAGAAATGAGTGAATTGCGGACAGATGTTGATTTCAGCATAACAGTCTATCAAAAATTGCCATAGTGTCTGATAGTGTTACAGACCGCGATTAAGGAGAGGATTGTGGGAAAGATTATAGGACTTGTCGGGATCGGGCTCGTGGGGACAGCGCTGGCGGAGCGCCTACTGACTGAGGGATTCGATGTCATCGGCTTTGACATCGATTCTGCTAAGTGTGAACACCTGGAGGAGTTGGGTGGAGAGGCCGTTCGCAGTCCGGCCGAGGTCGCACGGAGATCCGGTCGCATCCTGCTTTCGCTCCCGGACACGGGGATCGTCCGACAGGTTGTCGAGGGTCCCGGCGGGATACTGGGGGCCGAACCGCTCCCGAAGTATATTGTCGATACGACTACCGGTGATCCTGACGAGACAGTGGAGCTTGCACAGCGACTCCGGGAACACGGGATCTATTTCCTGGACTCGACCATCTCGGGCTCCAGCCAGCAGGTCAGGGACCGGGAAGCGGTATTCATGGTCGGGGGTGAAAAAGCGGCATTCGAGACATGCCTGGATATTTTCCAGGCGGCCAGCGATAAGGTATTTTACCTGGGGCCATCCGGAAGTGGCTCCAGGGCGAAGCTTGCCAGCAACCTGATACTCGGCCTGAACCGACTGGTACTGGCCGAAGGGCTCGTCTTTGCGGAAAAGTTGGGACTCGAGCTGGAGTCCTTCATTGAGCTGCTCAAGGTTTCCCCTGCTTATTCGACTGCCATTGACATCAAGGGTATGAAGATGCTGACGGGTGATTTTCGGCCGCAGGCCAGACTCCGCCAGCACTGCAAGGATGTTTCGATTATATTGAAATACGCCGAAGCATCCGGGCAGGAGCTGCCGTTATCGAAAGTGCATCTGGATGTTTTGGAGAAGGCAATCGCCGCGGGAGATGGGGAATTGGATAACTCAGCGGTTATTCGTGAGATCAGGCGGAGAAGCAAGTTCTGATTCCAATTCATTCTTTATATCCTGTCTGGATAGGTGGTATTCTGAATCTTTGAGTTGTTGTTTTTGGCTCATATGTCCCACTCCATTTTAACTGTGACCAAAAGGCCCTATGACCTGTATTTTAGCCCCTACAAATGGGCTTTTTCATATTAGAAACGTCCCGCCTTAAGCTATCTGTGACGTTTTCCTCCAAAAGACAAGCCCTCAGAATTGCTCTGAAGGCTTGTTAAATAGAGGTTTAAGGAAAGAGA
>CAZTBA010000263.1:1198-8698 GCA_964611725.1 uncultured bacterium | reverse complement strand
ACAACTTTAACCGTCTCTCCTACTTAACAACACTTAAAAGGGAGACTACCAAAAAGCTAGAGAAGAAAAAAAGAACACATCTAATGAATGGAAGATGTTTTTGGACGAAATTTCAAATTATTATCAATCAAATAAGAGGAAATTCAAATGAAAGCAATTGTATGCACAAAATACGGACCGCCGGAGGTTCTTCAGCTCAGAGAGGTGGAAAAACCTACTCCTAGGAAAAATGAAGTATGTATAAAAATACTCGCGACAGCAGTAACAGCAAGCGACTGCATAGTCCGTGGTTTTGAAATTCCTATTTGGCACCCGACAGGACTAATGATGGGACTGGTGTTAGGTTTTACAAAACCGAGAAATCCTATAATAGGTATGGTGCTAGCAGGAGACATTGAATCAGTAGGCAAGGACGTAAAGCGATTTAAGAAGGGTGACCAGGTTTATGGAATGACTGGTTTAGGATTTGGGACCTATGCCGAGTACAAATGTATGTCGGAAGAAGAGTGTCTGGTAAAAAAACCTTCTAATGTGAGCTATGAGGAAGCCGCCGCAGTTGCTTATGGAGGTATTTTAGCTGGGCATTTTCTGAAAAAAGGAAATATCCGAAGTAGACAAAAAGTGCTTATCTATGGTGCTTCTGGAGCAATAGGAACTACCGCGGTGCAGCTTGCCAAGTACTTTGGTGCAGAAGTTACTGGTGTATGCAGTACGACGAATTTAGAGTTAGTGAAATCTCTGGGAGCCGATACAGTAATTGATTATACAAAAGAGGATCTAATAAGCAGAGGAGAGCTTTATGATTTTGTCCTTGATGCCGTTGGAAAAAACAAAAGCTCAAAACTAAAGTTACAGTGCAAGAAAGTGCTAACTAAGAATGGTAAATACATATCAGTCGATGATGGAAATCCAAAGTCTCTTACAGAATATCTCGTTCTACTCAATGAGTTAATTGAAGCGGGACATTTTAAAGTGGTCATAGACAGATGTTATCCACTGGAACAAATCGTCGAAGCTCACAGATATGTAGACGAAGGCCACAAAAAGGGAAATGTAGTCATAACTGTGGAGCATAATAACAAAACCTAACGAATAAGGCTTCGCACCCGACACCGCTGCACGGCGCAGCAAATCAGCGATTTCCCGATGCGACGGTTGTAGAGGCAGAGATGTGGATCGTGATGAGCCGCGGCGCGGGTGAAGCCTGACCGTTATTTCTTTCCGGGAGATGATGGCAGACGGGAGTATCATGGACAGAGTGCTGGCGAGGATATCACAGGAGTTTCCGGATGTGAAATGGACATCCGTCCGAAAGGATCATCTCAACCGAGCCGCCGTATACGTGATCCGTATGTCCGTGATGTGACAGGGAAAACCCGTGAGGGTCTATCTATGTCGATTGACAGATCACCAAAGTACATGAAGGTATTTTGTGTCAAGAGGAGGAACTAAGCATGAGACTTTCTTTGTTTGCTTGTCTTGCGACTATCGTGCTCGTGTTTGCATGGAGTCCAATCGAGGCTGAAAACATAGACATAACAAATACGAATCCCATTCAGGACAACAATCCAGTTGATATTCAAGCAATACAGGCAGTAATCGACGGTACTTGGTATGCGCTTCAGAAACAGGATATAAACCTTTTTGAGAGATATTGTTCTCGAGACTGGATGTTATACACAGCCCTTGGGAACAAATTCACCGCTAATAAGCTTTTTGAAATACATAGAGCCAATATCAAGAACTTCAAGCTAATTCCTTCCCATATGAACATACGTATAATAGGTAATATGGGGTGGGCAACCTATGATGCCGAAATGTCAGGACAAATCAAAGGAAAGCCTTGGGGGGGAAGCTTTATCTTTACAAATATTTTTGAAAAGAAAAATGATAGGTGGGAGTGCATTCACATGCACGAGTCCAAACTTGACAAAGGGCAATGATATATCTACTTGCCTGCCTATAATTCACTCAAGTTGACGAAAAAGGCCTGTGGTCTCTTGCAGCTTAGTTCAAACATTGGCTCCTGAAAGGAAGAAACATGATTAAACGAACAAGGACGCTTGGCTTAGGTGGAAAGCACGTAGACGGGGTTGCTGTGGTGGCTCAGGGCAAGTCAAAGAGGGAATCTTGGATTCTTCTTATACCTATCCTCTCAATCGTGTTTCTAATCAATATGGCGCTGCTATCTGCGGTGCCAGCTCACGGTGCTACCTCGCCAACTCCATTCGAGATTCCTGATTTCAAGCATGAACCGGCCCGGCGCACGCCATGGACGCGCTGGCTCAATACATTCGACTTTCGTCACGGCGGCGCCGATCCGGATTTCTACTGCGGGCGAGGCTTCAAGCCGAGCGGTCGGCCGAGCAACTACCGGGTTACGACAGAGGGGCGGTTCGGTGTCGGAGCCCCCGTATTTGTGCGTGAGAAGCTGCGGACCCAGATGATGTGGTACATGGATCAGAACTGTCCAACGTATCAGACAACGATAGAACTGTTCGTGCGCAGCCAGGATGGCAAGAATATCTGGAATGACAGCAAAGAACACCATGTGTTCCATCTATACGGACCGCGGGCTCCGAGCGGCCCGATCACTGATGTGCAGGAGCAAGACCAAACCATCATCTCAATGATCAAAACGGCCGGCAACACCTTGCTGTTTCGCTGCCAGGGCAACACGCTTGAGCTCCCCGTCGCCCATCTTGCCCCCGAGAAATGGTACCACCTGGCCGTCTCCTGGGACACCTCGGAAGCGCCGGGCAGGCTGTGGTTGACCATCGACGGCAAAGGCGTTACCGCTGTGGCACAGAAACCGCTGCGACGCCTCGAATACGTGGTCCTTCTGGTCGGTAACTCGCCGCGGGAGTCTGATCGGGTCTTTGATCCCGAGTTCGTAGACTGGGCCACCAATTGGCCGCGGCTGTATCGAGACATTCCCGCCGGCCAATACATTACCTCTCGCTACGATATCTACAAGGGACCGAATGGCGAGAAAATCAGGTTCAAATATGACAAGACGACTGACCAGTTCATCCGCCGCCGCTATGGCGAATTGATCTACGATCCCAACGGACGCCCCTACAACCTCGGTGACACGGACATCTATCCGCTGGAGGCGATTGTCGACGAGATTCACATCAGCGAGCAGACCTTAGCCGATTGCCTCCCACAACGGCGCCAGAAGCTGGGCGAGCTGCCGGTGGACTGGGATCTGTATCAGCAGGTGGAAGACATGATCAGACTGCACTTTTACCACCACTGGGTCAATGCACTGCCGATAGAAACGACTCTCGGCAACAAGTACGGCAGGATGACTGCGCCGGGCTACGAGTTTGGACGCGTGTTCGAAATCTACGGCGATCTGTGGTTTCTGGATCGGGCCGAGCGCTTCGGCACGATTGCACTGATGGCGCAGCAGCCTTCGGGGTATTTCCCCACGAGCGCGAGGCTTGTGCCGGGAGCGGAACGCCGGCCCGACAAGGTCCGCTGGGCAGAAACGGGGCTGGCACGTATTGAGCCAGGGGGAGAGACCCCCGATCGGGCCGACTGGGCCCGCATCCAGGACGGCTTCCAGGACGGGCCGATGAGGTTCCTGCTCTATCTGTACCGGCTCACCGGCAAACGGATCTACCTGGATTCGGCGACGAAGGTCGCGGACCTGTTTGTAGAAGCGCAAAACCCCAACGGCAGTTGGTCCGGCTCCTACAACGTCAGGACGAAAATGGGCCACATCGCAGACAACAGGAAGGTGACCCGGGGCGGCGAATTCGACGACGGCGCTATTAGCAGCCCCTTCAGTAGCCTGCTGCTGGCCTACCACGTAACCAGGAACGAGAAGTATCTCCAGCCGCTGGTGAAGTGCGCTGACTGGATCCTCCAGGCCGAGATTGTGACGCCGCACATCCGGGGATGGGCCAGTTTCTATGATGCGAACAACAACCCCGTTCAGGCCCGGCCTCATGAGCCACCGAAGATGGCGGCACGCGTGTTTCCAAAGTACGTGGGCCCTCTGATGATCCAGATGTACGAGCTGACCGGCGACCGCAAATATCTCGACGGCATCCGCAATGCCCTCAGGTGGTACCAGGGTCATCGCACAGAAAAGGGCTGGGCGTTTTTCTATAACAATGACGGCACGCCGTATGTTCCGGAAAAGTGGACTACCAGTCAGTGGTATGGACCCGACTACGGGCACTTCACGGACATCACCTATATCGAACAGAGACTGGCAGAATTCGATCGCGGCGACTTTCGACCGGGTGGGGAGCACCACAGTTTCGAGCCAACGCCGCAGGCGATGGAGGCGGCGCGTCGCCGGGCCGTCGAGTTCGTGACTGACACCGAAGTGCTCCGCCGGATCAGGCGCGATGTCCAACTCATCCCGAAGATGGAATGGGTGCCTCATCGCCCGCGATGGGAACCGGAGCTCTACGGCCTGCAATACGGCGGCTCACCCCAGATCGACCTTATGATCTCGTACCTGTACCATGCACGGGTTCTTGCCGGGAAGATCCCACCGGGCGTCGTCATGAGCTTCGGCGAAAACTGGCTTGTTGAAAACATGAACGACACGCCGCTGCGGAAAGGAGCCGCATCCGGTGAGGCATCCTCCAGGGGAGAGCCGTAATGGAGCTAATAAGGGGGTGGAGCCGACCTCGTAAACTCGCCAGCTTAGCGGGGAGAGGGGTGCAGCTCAACTTCCATAATCGTTCAACTGTCAAATTGTAGGAGACGAAGATGCAGAGTCCGACACTACGAGACGTCCGATACGGCACCCACGAGCGCAACGTCCTTGACCTTTGGCACCCCGGCACGCAACTGCCAGCGCCAGTCTACCTCTTCATCCACGGCGGCGGATTCAGAGGTGGCGACAAAAGCACCTGCCCGCCTGCGCTACGCGATGGCTTGCTCAAAGCGGGGATCTCCCTGGCTGCCATCAACTACCGACTCTCGGATAAGGCGCCCTATCCTGCTGCCATGCTTGACGGTGTGCGTGCAATACAGTACCTCCGCTGGCGCGCCCGGGAGTGGGGTCTGGACGGGACACGCCTTGCTGCAGGCGGCGGTTCGGCGGGGGCGGGCATTACGTTCTGGATCGGGTTCCGCCCCGACTTCGCAGATCCGACCAGCAGCGATCCGGTGGAACGTGAATCAACACGCCTGACTTGCATTGCCTCATGGCAGGCCCAGTCTTCCTACAACCTCAATTTCATCCGGACGATCATCTCTGGAGATTGCTACAAGCACAATGCCCTTCTGGAATTCTTCAGGCTCACCCCTGACGAATTCGATTCACCTCGGGCCAAACGCATTTTCGAAGAGGTCGATTTCATTCGCTTCGTGTCGATCCATTCACCGCCCGTATTCCTATGGTACATGACGCCCAACTTGCCCATGACACCGGACCTTCCTGTCGGTCCGGGAATCCATCATCCCAAGTTTGGCTTCGTTCTGAAGCAGCACATGGACAAGATTGGCGTCGAGTGCGAACTCCGCGTGCGCGAAGACCAACCGGAAATGAACGAAGAGGAGGTGGTTGCGTGGTTCTGTAAGAAACAGGTTGGGTTTCTGAAACGCCACCTGCGTCCCAACGATGGCTGCTCCCACCGGTGAGGAAGATCTGGACCAAGGTGGCAGACAGATCGTGATCCGTTGCGCTCTAAACAATGGAGGAACAAATGATGCAAAAGTCACTATGGTATCCGGCGGCAATTGCTGTGATGTTTCTAATCGCAGGCACTGCAAGTGGACAGACAACTCCCAAAATCGGCATTCGTGGCGGCATTGGGACCGACGTAAACCTGGGTCTGGCTTACGGATTAGGTGGCAACTTCGTAATTGACTTTCCTAAAAACTCCCTGGAACTGGGGGTGCTATTCTTTGGCGGAAGTTTTGAAGAGGAGACCGATGAAGGCATGCACACATACGAGGAGAAAACTGACTTAATCGTATTTGGTTTGGTGGCCAACTATCTCATCGGTTATACCCCGCGCCAGCCCGGTCTCTTTTTTGTCACAGGCGTAGGGCTAGCCAGCATCAATGTCGAGTGGGAAGAAAGAAGCGCCACTGACGTGAGCCTGGGCACACCTTTGCCTGAAGGCGGCAGTATGCAATCGGAGGATGGGACCGCCGGCGGAACGGTTTTCAATCTGGGAATTGGCAGAAGTTTTTCCAGCGGATTGGACGTTCGGGCAGAACTGCCCGTGATCGTGACATTTGCACCGCCTGGTGGGGCCTCGTCGGTAGTACCCACTTTGATTGCGACGTTAGGTTACAGGTTTTAGAACATGATGAATAAGGGGGGTTTGGAAGCAGTTTGCATAACAGATCACTCCAGCGGACGGTGTACCGCCGCTGAGCTGCTCCGATTCGACGAGGGAAAGGAGAATTTAGGAGAAGTGATGGAACTCAAGAAGAGGCAAAGTGTACCTCCCGCAATCGGTATGATTGCAGCGCTCATTCTCTCAATGACGAATGTCGTTGGGGCAGATAAGACAGAGGTCAAAATGGAAGTCAACACAGCCTTTCACGTTCCTTTGGGACAACGGCAGCTCTTTCTTGACGATTACGGTATCGCAAGTATCGAGGATCTCAAACCGACCCTACACCAGCCGGCCAAAAAACGTGCGGTCAACCGCCCGGATCGTCCCTGGGAGTATTCGCTCCAGACGCGTTGCGCGCCGGCCTGGGACCCGGAAGTGAAGCGGTTCAAGCTCTGGATGATTACCTCGACCACGATTCCGGACGTGGGGGAAATGACCTATGCGGAGAGCAAGGACGGGATTCACTGGACCAAGCCGATTCTGCGCCAGAAGGAGATCCAGGGGACTCTGGAGAACAACATCGTTACGGTGGACCCGAAACTCGAATGGGCAGCCAACGCGATCGAAAATGTGGTCTTCGTCCCCGACGATCCGGATACTTCCCGACGGTTCAGGGGGCTGGCCAACGCATACAATCGCGAACCCATCGTCAGCCCCGATGGCATCCATTGGAGGCGCCTGAACGTTCCTGCGCTCCCGTCGAGTGACGAGTCGAACCTCAGCTATGACCGCCTGACCGGCACGTTCATTGCCACGTTGAAAACGGGGGGGCCTTACGGCCGTTCACATGCCATCTGGACCAGCAAGGACTTTGAGAATTGGACCGATCTGAACGTGGTTTTCCATGCCGATGAGCGGGACCAGAAGCTCGGACGAGAGAATATGGAGGCACGGCTTGCGGACCCGACCCTTCACCACCCTCACTCCATCGACCCGGCGAGATGTACCGTGGATGTGTACAACATCGGCGTGTCGCGCTACGAAGGGCTCTACATCGGATTCCCTGCGATGTTTCACCACACCGACAGTATGGGCTTTCACCTGGTGCAACTGGCATGCAGTCGTGATCTCAGGACCTGGAAGCGCCTCGGCGACCGCAAAACGTTTATCGGTCCGTCCAAGGTGGCCTCGGGCGCATACGATCTGACACAGATCCTCCCCCCTACCGGCCCGGTCG
>CAZTBA010000263.1:0-1188 GCA_964611725.1 uncultured bacterium | reverse complement strand
TTCCGCCGCCAGCGTCTGCCTCGTTATGGGCGATGAACTCTGGTTCTACTACACGGGCATAAAGTATCGAGATCCACCCGAGGGTGCCAAAGACGTCGGTGCGATCTGCCTCGCGGTGCTGCGGCGGGATGGGTTCATTTCGCTGGACGCGGGCGAGAAGGAGGGAATGCTCATGACACAACCCTTCACGGCGCCCGCGAAGAGGCTGTTCGTCAACGTTGATGCCGCCGAGGGCGAGCTTCGCGCCGAGGTTCTGGACGGGAACGGAAAGGTGCTGGCTACGTCTGCTCCCATGAAGGGTGATCAACTGCGCGGCGAGGTACGATGGCAGAAGGGCAAAATGGCTGACTTCAAGGGGAAAGTGGTCAGCATCCGATTCGTGCTCCGTAACGCGGCATTCTACTCTTACTGGTTTGACGAAAACTGACAGATGAATCACCTTGTTGGCAAGCACGGAAGTCGAACCAGCGCGTGCACCGGACGCGCAATACCACGCCGGTAAGCCGGAGCGTGTATGCCGGGCATGGCACAGAGGTAGTGGGGTGAAAGTCCTCACGCCAGATGTCCGTGGAGCCGTAAAGGGAGCGCTCGAAAACCCTAATGGAATGAGCGGTCAATGGGAGGGGAGATTGGATGAGCAGCAAGCCGACAGGGTGCCTTCTGGAAATGGAAGGCGAACTGCTATGTGCTAACTGCTCGACCGGAAGTCCGTCCGAAAGGATCATCTCAGCCGAACCGCCATATACGTGACTCGCACGTACGGTGATGTGACGGGGAAGGCCCGTGAGGGCCTACCTATGTCGATTAGACCTATATTGAAAAATCACCAAAAATGGAGAACTGAAGTGAAGATTGGACTCCTGATAGTAGTGATAATAATTCTTTTTCCAACCGTATTATCTGCACAGGATTTTATTAATAAAGGTGTAAAATTTGCCTACACAACTTCAAATGTATGCCATAGTGAAATAGATGATTTTGCATCCAGGCGCAGTGGTTTTAACGCTGCATTATTTATAGAACTGAAAAATTGCAGATTCTTGTCGCTCGTTTCGCACATGGAATATTCTCAAAAAGGTTTTATAGAAGAGCAAATTGAAACAAATGAAATGGGAGAATTCGTTCAACATGTTGAGGTTGTGTCCGTAAATTGGTGTAAAAATGATTAAGGATGAATAGGTCATCGTT
>CAZTBA010000262.1:0-8722 GCA_964611725.1 uncultured bacterium | reverse complement strand
AGGCTACGCTGACCATGCCGTAAAACAGTGCAACCTCCGGCAGCGTCCAGCCACGGAGGCTCCCGAAACGGTCGAACAGCGCCCAGATGCCGAAGAATTCGATGCCGGTGATGAGCAGGTGTCCGAAGGAAAGCATCACGAACGAGGCGCGGTACTGCATCTGGCTGCGGATGGAAATACTGATGTAGCGGAGATAAAGCCTCAATGCGTTAAACATCGTCATCCCCCCTGTATCACAAGTCGCCGCGCTCCCCGACCGAGAACCCAGCGGCCCAGTGCGATCAGTGCAACCGTCCACACTGCCTGATGGGCAAGCACCCCGAAGGCCTGTTCGGGTGGAATATGGCCCATGTAGAGGCGGAAGGGAACGTCCATTATGCCGCGGAAGGGCAGGAAATTCAATATGGGTTGGATCCATTCCGGAAAGAACGGAAGGGGAATAATCATTCCCGAAAATATGAATGTGAAAGCAGGTACGAGCCGGGAGATGCCCTCGCCGGAGATCGTCCACAGCATCGAGATGGTCAGCAGGGTCGCAATTGCCGAGCTCAGGAGCAACGCACCGATGGTCGCGGCGATCCATGCAGCGGCGGAGGCCAGCGAAGGTGGAGCCTGGAGGCCGAAAAATAGCCCTGCCAGGACGAACATCGGCACCGCGCGCAGCAGGACCGGCCCGGTTCGCAGGGCAAGGGCACGGCTGTACCAGAGCCAATAGAGATCAACCGGACGGAGCAACTCATATGCAACGGTCCCGGAGCGGATCATATCCCTTACATCGTTGTCAACTCCGTACATCGCTATCAGGAGCATGGCCTGGCCGAGCCAGATGTAGGTCACGACCTCGGGGTATGTCATCGGCTGTGGGGATGTCGTCGAGCGGTAGAATGCCTCGAAGATCATCATGCGGATTAAACCCCAGAACAACTGTGTACCCAGACCGGCCATTGCCGCCGCACGATATTGCAACAGCGTTCGGAAGCGGGCACTGAAGATTGCCAGATAGGCGCTCATTGCCGCACCTCACCGTACAGCCGTGCAATTATCTCTTCGATGGGCGGGTTCTCGACGAAGAGGTCACGGATGGCGTGGTTCCCGGCGACACGGCCTATAAGGGTCGTCGCAGAAACCTGATCGGGATCGAAGCGCAGGTGGACGCGGTGGCCGTCCCGCCTGATCACGGTAGCTTCGGGATCGGCAACTTGTTCCGCCCCATCGATCAGATCGACGATCAGCCAGCGCTCCTTCGTTACCCGCGCCCGCAGATCCTCCAGTGTGCCGTCAGACAGGATCTGCCCCTCATTGATAACGATCACGCGCATGCAGAGTGCCTCGATATCGTCCATGTCGTGGGTCGTGAGGATGACCGTGGTCCCCCGTTCGCGGTTCAGGCGGCGCACGAAGTCACGCACCGCGAGCTTGGAGACGGCATCGAGCCCGATGGTCGGTTCATCGAGGTAGAGCAGGGGCGGACCGTGGAGGAGGGCCGCAGCCAGGTCGCACCGCATGCGCTGTCCCAGGCTGAGCTGGCGGACGGGGACATCCAGCAGTGCCTCAAGATCCAGCATGGAAATCAGCTCATCGCGGGTACGTGTGTAGTCCAACTGGGGCACGCGGTAGATATCCCGGAGCAGGTCGAACGATTCGATCGCTGGAAGGTCCCACCAGAGCTGTGTGCGCTGTCCGAACACGACACCGATATCCCGTGCATTGGCGATACGGTCCCTCCAGGGCACACGCCCTAAGACCTCACAGCGGCCGGAGTCGGGAACCAGGATACCCGAGAGCACCTTGACTGTCGTGGACTTGCCGGCACCATTCGGTCCGATATAACCCACGAGCTCACCTGGCATCAATGTAAAAGAGATACCATCCAGGGCGCGCACAGCCTGGTAGCGGCGATGCGCCACACCGCGCAATGCACCCCACAATCCAGGTTGTCGCTCAGCAACCTGGAAAGTCTTGACAAGCTTCTCGACGATGATTTGTGGCATCTATCCCCCTTATGTAGAAAGGTAGAAATTGCCGACATCATCCTTCGTTTGAAAATGATGCTAATTTGAAACAAGGAAAGCGATTAGCTGTCAGCTCTCAGCTTTTGGCTTGCTGCTGACAACTGACTGCTGAAAGCTCATGAGATTCAATCAACATTAGTGGAAAGAGTAACTGTCGATGAACCGATAAGCGCAAGTGCTCTAGGTACAAGGGTTAAAGAAATGGATGGTTTACCAGGTCTAAGTTGAAGTGACAATGGAATCGGAGGTGGATCCGGGATTCACGATCCCAATTATGCCGTCTCTCATAAGTGTTACCTCCTTATCCTGTGGTGAGTTAAGGTTGGTGTGTCCGGATTTTCGAGAGGCTATAATTTACCAAAATACCCGGGGTAAAATCAAGAAGAATTTCAGTCTAACTCCTTGCTCACAGTTCCGCTCGCATGAACCGTGTCCAGAGTTCTTCGGCGAGCATTGTTGGGTCCGCCTCCAATCCCTGGCGCATAAAATACCGACACAGATTGCGGATATCGCGTGAGAGAAGGGAAAATGCGTTCGGGTTGAATCGAGGGTCGACCGACTGAGGAAAATCGATAACCTTCACACTTCCTTCCCAGTATAGGACATTGAATGCCGAAAGGTCGGCGTGTACGCGATCACACGTCAGCCACAGTTCTATATTGCGCATGAGGAGATCGAACAGTTTTTGAGTCTCATCCGGTGCAAGCGATATGCTGTTGAGCATCGGGGCTGGTTGCTGGTAATTCCCTATGTATTCCATAAGGATAGCGCTGCGGGATCTCGCGAGCGGTCTGGGAACATCAGCTCCGGTGCCATAGAGAAGGCTGAGTGTCTCAAACTCGCTTTCTACCCATGAAGTGAACTGTACCTTGCGTCCCATGCGTGTCTTCTTCTTAACCGCACGGCTCAGACGCTCATCGAGTATCGGTCGGCCCTCACGGTAGACAGCGTCGTTCTTGAAGCTGCGGAACTGACGGGGACGGTAGATTTTGGCGGCGAGGAGTTCCACTCCGGTGGAGGGGTGAGCTTTGCAACAGTAGACGGTTGCTTCTTTGCCCCTTTTGACAATATCGAGTACATCCGTAATCAAATCCTTATCATAGAAAGCTTCAAAAATAGCGGGATCGATTCCTTCCAGCATATCTTCCCCCTCAAATTAAAGGGCTCTTTTGTTTGCGTGAAATGGATATTCATAGCAGGTCCCCCCTTTCTGTTACAATAGTTTGACATCATCTGTGGGAAAACAATTATCCCACGTTCACTACGAACACAGTGATATTCACACTTATCGCTAAAGAACCTCAATGGCGCACCGCAGGCTGTTCTCCAAGTCACCGTTCCTGACCATATGGAGACACCCGTCCGACCATGGATGTGGTCATAAACTGGGAGAAATCCTACCCTGTGAAGGGCAAATTGTATCAGGACTCCAGATCCGGCTTCCGGGTAGAAAGAACCAGACTCTTTCCGTAAGGGACAAAACCGGCGCCGCGTGCGGTAGCGATGGAACCCCAGTTATCCGGACGGCAGCCATAGCGCGCTTCTCCTCCAATGCGGGTGATATGTTCAGCCACCATCGATACTGCTGTTTTCGCATAGCCCTGCCGCCTGTAGGCAGGCGCGGTCATAACACCAAGATCGGCAACCTTGTCCTCCATAACGCCGGCACGATGTGCATAGGCTACGGATACGACCCTGCCATCGACCACCACTCCGTAGACGATCCCATCGGGGAAGCAATGGCTCGGAAGCTTCAATCCCTCTGCAGATGGCACGCTTTCATCGGTCAAACGTCGGCAGTCACTATAGTAATTTCGCCGGAGAAGTGAGGCATTGCATGCGAAAAACACATCGCGCAGGACGCGGTCCGTCTCCTTCAAACCGGCCTTGACGAGTGCATCGTTCACAGGCACTTTAAGCTGCTCTATCAGGTCCGGGGCGAAGAGATCTTCGCTGCTATGAACATCTCTCAGAATCCCTGTCACTTCCTCACGGGCTCCGGGCGGCACGCTTGCGGCGGAGCGTCCGTCTTCCAGCCAGATACACCACAGTGCGTGGATGAAACCGTAGCTCTGCTCTTTCCGGAGGCGGCGCGGAGATTCCACGACAGTTATGCGCCCGGGCTCGAGCTCAGTGAGATCGAGATCCATGCGAATTCCTATGTACTTATCTACCAACGGAAAATTGAAGATTGGCTGTTTATGCATCTTTGTCTTGCATCCTCTTTACGTATGTTATAGCCGGCACAGTGGAAGGGCATGTCCTGCCCTTACATTGGATATAATACTATTCCTCCTTGGGCGTGTACGCGAATACCGGCCGCCAGATGCCGCCCATCGACTCCTCGGCGTAGCACATGACCGCCAGCAAATTCCTTTCCCCTGGTCGGATGAACTCGGTCACGTCGAAGCGACACGGGGCCGCCCAGGAGTCCGGCTCCTCACGCTCGGGATGGTGGTAGACGGGTATGCCATTGATGTAGAACCAGCCCTGCTCATCCGTCGCCCCGACGAAGATCTCCACCCGCCTTCCGGCCCACTCCTCGGGCACACGGAACCAGGCTCGGCCCCAGGTGTACATGTCCCGCCATCCATCTTTAACTCCCTGCTTGTACCACTGCGATTCCGTTGAAGCAGTACCCCAGTCCGAGTCATCATACTTGGGATCGAACCAGCGTTCGCCTGTGCCAACCTGATCCCAGTCCGGACGTACCCGCCATTCCAGCGGAAGAGCCACCCGATCGTATTGAGTGCGAAACTGCATCGATATCGGCCAGCGCTGGCGGATTCCGAGGATGCGGCGGTTGAATCGGCTGCGGGCCGGCGCTGCCAGCACGAAATCGTTGTTGACAACCAGCATCTCATCGAAAAGGGCCTGGCACCGCTGTCCGGCTGCCAGTGCACGGTCGAAATCGAAATCGGCGGCTGAACTGAGATTGAAATAGGTATCGTACTGTGGGATAACCCTCAGATAGCTATCCGTGAAGTCGAAGGCAAAACGCACCATCTGCACCCGCTCGCGCTCGACAGGGCTCAGTTCAGCGGCTTCGGCTTCCTCCAGATGCCCGAGCATATCCTCGACAAGTCCCGGTGGAAACATCTTCCACAGGTTATCATCACCCCAGCCGGGGCTGGTCGGATCCTTAGCCCAGGAGTCGGCCATCGAGCTATAGTAGCGGTACATCGGCTCGGATGCAGCTCCAAAAAAGTCTTGACAGAGGTCACGAAGCAACGCATCCGGATCCTGATCGGCATTCCACATCATCTGAGCGTTGAAATAATAATTCGGAAACTTTGAGGCCCAGCTCTTATATGACTCGAAGGAAAGACCGTTTATGCCCAGATCCTCATATATTTGCATCGCCCGGGCGTTCGCATCGAACAGCGGCGTGTGAATTGCGTAAACGTAGGGTATGGGGTCGTACTCGTATAGGTAGACGTTGTCTGACAACTCGCACCACTGCGTCAGCATCCGCAGCATCTTCTGACGGTGTTCGGATATGGGATCCGCTACCGAGTGTGCATTGTCGAAAGTCCCACAGAAGAAGACGGCAATATTGGGGTGCACGGGCTGTTCCAGTGGCGGTCTTATCATCTGACCGTAAGCATAAATGCTGATATATCTGTCCGGAAACTCCTCAGCCACCGCTTCCGCAATCCTGTTGTAGAAAATCATCATCCTGTCGGTGACCGGCGTGCGCTCGCCCGGATCAAGCGAGGGATAGGGTAGGTCCAAACCCTTACAGTTAAGGCATTCACAGAAGTCATTGTTGTCTTCCATACACAGTGAATAAGACGATGTCTTCGGATTTTTCCGGAAGTACTTCAGCAGTTCCTCTATAGTGATCCGAATTACGTCCGGATTCGTGGTGCACGGCTGAGTCGGCTTCCTCTCGCCCTCGACCAGTGCGTAATATTCCGGATGTTCCTCAAAGTACCTGTCGGGATGGATGGGTTGAATGATGTGGTGCCCGTGAGTCGGATCCCGGCTGGTCAGATAATTCCGGCATTTCCATTCCCCGAACCGCTTCATCGCCTCCGGGTCTCCGTCCGGATTGCCGTAGGCGTACCAGATAACCCGATAGGGGAAAGTAGGAGTATATGGAGCATCGTCTGACTCCACAGAGAGTGCTGGTCGTTTGGGAACGTATTCGCCTATCTCACCCGGCATAAACCAGCGGCAGCCGAGGCGATGGAGAAAAGCGTAAACGGCGTGCCAGGTGTCCTCCGGGGTCCCGCCGGCGATAACGAGGTTGCGTCCCTCGCGGGTGCCGATACGGACCGAGTAGCCAAGCTCAGGCTCGATGCGCACTACCAGCGCCGGGGAACCGTCCGATCTCGGAAACGAGACACCGACTATACGCTCCAGATATCGTGCCAGTTCGTCGGCCGGAGCGGACGCATCCTCACCTATGGCAATGACGGCGCACTTTGGCCTGCCATCCTCAGCGATAACGAAATCCGCCCGCAATTGCGAAGTAGCTACCCCAACCATCAAAATGGCAGTCAGGACAACCACAAACGAGCGAGCCATAAACATCCCCCCTTTCGAGTCTCACGGTGAGAGTATCAACCTTTTTTCGCCAAGAAGATAGCTCGTGGCGAACTCGGTACATAAGGGTTTGCTGATCGGTCGCCGTACATCTGCTCGATGATGAACGCATGCTTTTCGAGCCACGCCCTCACCTCGGATGCGCTGACCGGGTGCTTCTGCTGAATCCACTCCTTCGTTGTTGTGCTTCCATCCGGAGAAGTTTGTTTTACACTCCGGCGGAACCGAACCAACCTGCGTGGAGCGTCGTACCAGATAGTTTCCATGGTGCCGTCGAGGTGTGTGCCATCAGCACATGTTCCTGTCGGAAACCAGTCGGTATTCACTCTCGGCCGGCGCCAATCCTCGTCCAGATCGCCCTCCATGTGATCGTTATCAATGTAGACATACCCACCCGGTCTCAGAGAAATCAAAGCCGATACGATGCATCCCTCCTGTTCCTCGGGTGTGGCCAGTTCGTAGAAGCAGTTGCCGCCGAGTATGACCAGCTCGAAATCATTGGGCCAGGGATCGGCCGTGACATCGGACTTAGTGAGAGTGATTCTCTCACGCACATCTTCAGGTAGCCGAGCAATCTTCGCATGCGCACGATCGAGCATACCCTGTGCCTGATCGAGGCCGACGATCTCGTGGCCATCCAGAGCAAGTGGAATCAGGATGCGTCCGGTTCCGCAGAACGGTTCGAGAATCCGGATCCGCCCATGTCCATTTATAAGCTTTCGGATGAGCTCCACGTCATCTGCCCCTGTCTCGATCTTGTCGTAGATTTCAGCAACATGCGCATCGATGTCATACATGTTGGTCGCGTTCCGGCTCATCACTTCGCTCCCTTCCTCCGTGCCACCATACGCACGAAGCCGAGGTATCGACCCTGATCGGCCCGCAAGGCCGGCGCTTCATCGTCCCAGCGGTTGGTCCCGGCGGCGATTTTGGCTTCCTCAAAAGACAGCCATGACTTCCAGCCGTCGGGCAGGTTATCTGCCAGCTCGATATCGACGAGCTGCGTCTGCTCCCAGTGTCGCCGCCACCATTCAACTGTGTGAAAGCTGAAACACTCGGCGGGATCCCAGAACCCGTTGAGGTATTCCGGCACTTCGCCATCGAATTCACGCATCAGTCCGGGCACGACGATACCGATCTGGCCACCGGGTTTGACGAGTTTCACGAAATATTTAAGGTACAGATTATCGGTGCCATAATAGTGATACGAATCGAGGCTCACGATCGCATCGAAGAATCCGTCAGCATAAGGCAGTGTGTGCGCCTCAGCATGGATCGGGAAGACGCGATCCTCGACTCCGGCATCACAGATGCGCTTCCAGTTTTCGGTTGCACTGATCCAGAGATCGTTTGCCCAGACCTGCAGGCCGAATTCCTTTGCCAAGAATATGGAGCTCACCGCCTTTCCGCACCCCATGTCCAGCACACGCATGCCCGATCTGAGGTCCATCATCTGGCACAGCACTTCGGTAAGCCAGAGGGCGTTGGGCCCCATCTCATTCTCCAGAACCCATTTCGGGTCGTACTCTGAGGAAAGAGGAAACTCTTCGTTCCACAGAATGTGCCTTTTGTCCGAACATTCTGAGTCGAAGGGCCCATGCTGCTTCTGCATTTCTATCCTCTTTTTATGTCAAAGTAATATATACGGATTTGTGAGAGAACGATCTGATGCAGGGGCAGGGCATACCCTGCCCCTACGCCGTTCAACAACATACATCATACAAGGTAGAAACATATTTTATGAAACGCAAACTTCTATCACCTGTACTTTTTCATTTTTTTCGCATCCATGGCGATCTTTCTCCATTTCGCCTTCTCTGCAAGGCGAGCCTTTTGATCCTGTCGAACCGCCAGGTAATTGAGTTCCTTCTTGAGTTTGAGATAGCTCTGGAACCTCCCGGCGTCCAGGGCACCCGTCTCAAGCGCCTCCCGGACGGCACATCCCGGCTCACTCTCATGCTTGCAGTCCCTGAAACGGCACAGGCCGGCAAGCTCCTCGATATCGGCGAAGGTATCCTTCAGTCCGTCTTCGTCACCCCACATCTGAAGCTCTCGCATACCGGGGTTGTCGATTATCATCCCACCACCCGGTAGCAGGATCAACTCCCTGTAATTCGTGGTATGCCTCCCGCGACTATCGCTTTCACGGCCCTCACCCA
>CAZTBA010000261.1:0-8738 GCA_964611725.1 uncultured bacterium | reverse complement strand
CAGCCATCTGCTTCATACACTATTCTCTTATCTGAAGGATAGGCTGTGTAGTTACGATCAACTTTAAGTATAGCAAACGAGATAGCCTAAGTCAAGTGGGGAAGTGATTCAAACTATGCCTTCCGAAGGGGGAATATAGAAAGAAATTATGAGGAATCTAAGGTTGGCATGCCAGAAACAAAGAGCAGAGATTCAGGCTACCTCTTGAGTGGTTTCTGCACCTACAAGTTCAGGTTCCCCGTTGTTCTTGTTGAACCTTACAGAGACAAGTTTCGATACACCTGACTCTTGCATCGTCACACCATGCAGGCAGTCGGCTGCATTCATGGTCTTCTTATTGTGGGTTACCATCATAAACTGGGTATTCCTGGAGTATTCTTTGATAACTCTTATGAACCTATCTATATTGGCATCATCGAGGGGAGCATCAATCTCGTCCAGCACACAAAATGGGCTTGGTTTGAACTGATATATTGAGAAAAGGAGTGCTATGGCAGTTAGCGCCCTTTCGCCTCCTGAGAGGAGGCTTATAGTCTGCAATTTTTTACCATGAGGCCGTGCAACTATGCCTATGTCAGCTTCAAGGGGATCCTCACCCTCTTTTAGATTAAGATTGGCCTCTCCCCCCTCGAAGAATTTTGAGAAATTGACCTGGAAGTTTTTTCTTATCTGCTCAAAGGTCTCAAGAAATTTAGCTCTAGCTTTAATGTTAATTTCTGATATCGTCTTCTCAAGGGTCTCCTCTGCTTCTATAAGGTCATCTCTCTGTTTGGTCAGAAACTCATATCTCTCCTTCTCAGCTTTATAATCCTCAAGAGCTGCCAGATTTACAGCTCCCATCTTCTCGATCCTCACCCTCATCTCCTGTACCGAACGTTCTGCCTCATCAGGGTTAAAGTATTCGCTATCGAATTTCTCCTTACCCCAGGTGGATATATCCACATTATATCGATCCTGGAGCCTCTCAACGATCCCTTTCGCCTGCATGGCAAGCTCGGAACTCTTAATATCAAGGGTATGAAGCGTTTCCTGAAATTTCTCCTGAGAGGCCTTAAGGTCCCTCAACTTTCTTTCTACGTCCCTTGAGTTACTAAGCAAAACCTGTCTTTCAGCCTCTATATTATCCCTCGCAGCTTCAGACTCCGAAAGCTTCTCATGGAAGCCTTTTAATTCCCCTTCTTCTTTCTCTTTCCGATCCCTGGTTTCCGAAAGCGCCTCCAATGATCTCTTTGCCTCACTCTTTCTAAGTTCAATTGTCCTTTTAATCTCTTCCTTTTGACTACCGGCCCGATTCAGATCTTCTCTTGATTTGTCCAGTTGATTTTCGAGAGAGGCAATCGCCAAATCTAACTTGTGGAGGTCTTCAGCTTTGGCATTTCTGATAAGCTCCACGTCTCTAAGCTCTTTCTCCATGACTTGAGATTCAGAAGAAAGCTCTTCTTCTTTTGACTCAAATTTAGAAAGCTCTCCTTTTCCTTCATCCATGGATTTCATCAAAGCCGCAGATTGTTCCTTCAATTCTTCCTCTTCCCATATGAGATCCTGCAACAGTTGTTCCGACCTTTGACACTCGAATGAGAGATTTGAAATCTTGGCACCGATTTTGGATATCAAATCTTTCGACTTAGATATCTTAGATTCCAATGAGGATATCTCTGTGAGGATTTTCTCTCTATCAGCCTCCAATTTCTTCTTTTCATTAACCAAATAGTCGAACTTCGAGGAGAGAGAATTTACTTTCCTGTCAAATTCTTCTATCTGCTTCTTCCTACCTATTATACCGGATTGTTTATCCTCTAAGCTCCCGCCCTTTATAGCTCCGTTCCTTTCAATAACTTCTCCATCGAGAGTAACCATCCTGAAATTGCCGGACATATCCGGCCAGACAGAAATCGCGGATTCAAAATCCTCAACTATGATAGTATCACCAAGGATTGAATTGACAATGTCCCGATAGTCTTCATTACAGCGGATCAAATTGCTCGCCAAACCTATCACACCACGACCCGGAGGGAAGCCTTTAGTCCCATTAGTAGAAAGCCTATCAAGGGGGAGAAAACCGGATCTTCCCTTTCCATTGTCCTTCAGGAAACCAATAGATGCCTTGACAACCTCGGTATCATCGACTACAAGGAACTGGAGCTTATCCTCAAGTGCTGCGGTTATAGCAGGGCTATATTCTTCGCTTACCTCTATGAGATCAGCTACCAAGCTTCTTATCCTCGGCTTGATATCTGATTTGGACAAAACTGCTTTGGTTCCCTCTGAAAATCCCTCATAGCTATCTTTCAGCTTAATAAGAAGGTCTCTTTTGCTCTTAATACCCTCTATCTCAACCTTTAAAGAGGACTCATTTTCACGCAATTCTTCAATCTTAGTTTCCAGGGAGGCAAGCTCGCTCTCCGTGCGCGATTTTTCTTCGGCAATGTTATTCAGTATGGTTTCTGCAAGTTCGGATCGTTTTTTCAAGATCCCGATATATTGCTTCTTATCCTTAGAGCTAAGATCTGTTCTGGCCTTTTCCCTATCTATCGACTCCAACCTGGAGGCTATACTTTCATAGCGCGCCTTCATTCTTTCAAAATTGTTCTTTCTTTCTCCATAAGCACGAAGGGACTCGAGGATATCACTCCTGCGAAGTTCAACATTATCACGTTTAAGCTTGAGCTCAGATTCGATTTCCGCAAGCTCAGATTCAATTCCCAGCCTCTTGGATTTCTCTTCCTCTATTAATACTGAAAGCCTGGATATATTGTCTCCACAGGAAACTTTTATATCCCTTAACTCGATCAGTTTTTCCTGAAACTCTATCAATTCTTTCTTGAAACGCTCTATCAGTTTGGTGAGATAGCCTATACGCTCCCTCGCAACTGCGATGCTGTTTTCCTTTCCGTGAACGAGGCTTATGTTTTCATTAACAAGTTTTACTGCTCCCGAAAGGCTCTCCTCTTTTTCCAAAATATCAAACTTGAATTTCTCAAAGAGTGCATCCTGTATGGAAATCTCGCGAGAGTTTCCGTTCATCCTTTCCTTCCAACCATCAATTTCACGGGAAAGCTGTTTGAGCTCTTTCATAATCTTGGAGTGATTGTAGGCCCCAAGTTTGAGCTCGATGTTCTTAACTCTACCTAAATAGCTCTGATAGCGTTCCGCCTTTCTCACCTGATTCCTCAGCGAGTTCACCCTTTTCTCAACTTCGCCTATTATATCCCCTATACGCAACAGGTCTTGCTGGGTAGCCGAAAGTTTCAGGAGGGCGGATTTTCTCCTGAATTTATACTTTGTGATCCCTGCAGCTTCCTCAAATATCTTGCGTCTATCTTCAGCGCTTTCGCTTAATATGGAATCGACCATACTTTGTTCCATAACCGAGTAAGCATGAGATCCCATACCCGTATCCATAAATAGATTATTTATGTCCATAAGCCGACACGGCGTTTTGTTTATCAGATAGTCACTTTCGCCGGACCTAAAAAGCCTTCGGGTCACGGTAACCTCAGAATAATCCAAAGGCAATATACCTTTATCGTTCTTCACGGTAAGTGAAACCTCTGCCATACTCAGCGGCGCTCTGTTTCGTGATCCGTTGAATATGACATCCTCCATCCTGAAGCTTCTTAGAGAACGGGCGCTCTGTTCTCCCAGCACCCACCTTATGGCATCAACAACGTTAGTTTTGCCACAGCCGTTCGGACCAACTATAGAGGTGATCCCCCCATCAAGATTTAATTCAAATTTCTGAGCAAAAGATTTAAAGCCGAAAATCTCAAGCTTTGATAGGAACACCAGTTACTCCTTTTCAAAAGAAACTGACCATATGATCACCTAACTACAACAGGTTGAACTATTCAGATCGGAAAATACAACATATTGTGGCGTCAGTCAAGTTTTTTTTGAGGAAAATTTTGTTTGACCTACCTGTGGAAGCGGTAAACCCTACATAAGATATTTTTTAATAATAACTTAATTAAGGTGCGGAGGTTCGGAAAGTCGAGGATACATGGTGGGAACTTCCGAGCGTAAGATGGTTAAGTAAGGCGTAACTGACGCAAAATTTCCCCGTTTCAAAGCCAACTCCGACGGTGAAAATAGACGGATTTGTTCCGAACCCGAACCTTATGCCAGTGTTTTCGGATATCTTATATTCGACGCCCATATGGAGCTGGTAGGGGAAATTAACTTCCTTATAGAGGTCCGCTGATATAGTGATCCTGCTTATAGGCCAATATGCGAAGCCTGTCGTGAACGATTTCGAGAGTGATTCCTCATGTATGAGTGAACCGGTGAAATTGGAAGCAACTACAGCTACTTTGAGGTATTTCTGGAGTGAAACTATCAGGCCCAGGTCAGCGGAAACCATTCCGGAACTTCCAAAGTCTTCTACGGACAATCTATTGTATCTAAAGGAAATTCCAGAGCTTAGATCTTTAAGAATTGTCTTCGCGAGGATCAGAGAAAGGGCCAATTCCCGATAGACCTCATTACCGTATCTTTGGAAATTTATTCCTACGTTACCTATATAGAGAGGGAGCGATAGTGATAAAGATCCAACTGATAGATCCTTTAGACCATAGGGGTAGGAGGCTGATGCTGTGAGGATTACATCCCTTGAGCCCGCGATCCCTGCTGGGTTCCAAAGCTGGCTATTTTCCTCATCGGAAATCGCCACATAACTACCCCCCATGCCCATGGCTTGGGCTCCGGATTCAAGCCTTTCAAAAGAAGCGTAAAGTCTTTGAGAATATAAAAAAGTGAAAATCAGGATAGATAGAAACCACAACTTCCTCAAACTGGGATAACTCCTCCAATTCACAGTGTGAATCTCTCAAATTATACCAAATGCAATTTGATTTGGTGAAACGAACCTTCCGCAAGTTCTGTCGCAAATATCACTCTTCGGGTTTGAGCACGGTGCATCTTACCGGGAATGCCTCCCTATAGCCTTTCTTTCTGGCTTCCCTCATAAGCTCATCCACCTCGGAACTCGTAAGGCAATCTCCTACCCTCACCTTATACCAGGTCGACTCAAATTGCACGTAAACCTGAGGGCCGAATTTGTCCTTAGCTTTTTCCTCTATTTCCTTGGCTTCATCAAACCCTTTAGTCGCCGCTATCTGAATCCTCCACCCAGGAACCTCGACAAACTCGATCATCTCAGTTTCCAGACTATCAGGCTGCTCCGGTTCGGGCAGTTTTCTGGGAATAATTAAAGGCTTATCCGAGATTTCTGAGTTCTCAAGTCTTGAGAGCTCCTGTATAACATCATCCTCCTCAAGCGATAGAGGATCAAATTCCTCGTCTTTTCCTGCAACTTCCCCTTTACCAGATCCCGGCTGATATTTCGCAGCCGAGCATCCCCAGATCACAGGGATAGAAAATAACGAAACACACAGAAGCAATTTAAACGAAAGATTTCCGATCAATTTTAACTACCTCCTCCTAACTGCAATCTACACGGGTATCCGTACAAGCTCAAGCGATGGAAGCCAGCCAGCGGGCCCAAATTGGTTTCATGGGGCTAACGGGAAGACCCTCTTTAAAAAGCCTCCAAAACTCACCTAATCGCCTCTTTAAGTTCCCTTACCTCCGGATAACTGAAGACCGGCCCCTCCTGACACACGTATATGTTGTTTATCTGACAATGACCGCACTTACCAACACCACACTTCATCCTCCTCTCCAGGGACAGATATATCTGATTCTCCGGCACCTTCTTATTGAAAACCTCGAGGAGGACAAACCTGTACATAACCGGTGGACCGACTATAGCTACAACCGTGTTAGCAGGTGAAATATCTATATCCCTGAAAAGGGTTGTGACAACCCCCACATGACCAGTCCAACTCTCATCGCCACGATCTACCGTGACCTTAAGGTCCAAATCATCCCGCTGCTTCCACTGGGCAAGTTCATCCTTGAAGAGTAGTTCCTTAGGGGTCCTGACCCCGTAAAGTATCGTAACCTTCCCGAATGAGCTGCGATGGTCAAGGTCAACGACATAGTTTATGAGGGAACGCAACGGCGCCAGTCCTATTCCACCAGCTATAAAGAGTATGTCCCTGTCCATCATCTTTGAAGGATCGAACCCTTTTCCGAAAGGTCCCCTTATCCCTACGATGTCCCCCTTCTCAAGGTTGTGGAGGGCATTGGTGACATTCCCGACAGTCCTGACGCAGAGTTCAAAAGTATTCTTATCATCGGGAGCGGAACATATCGATATAGGCGCTTCACCTACCCCTGCTACCGAAACCTGCACGAACTGTCCAGGGGAATGTCCCAAAGGCATCCCATCCTCAGGATATATCCTGAAGAATTTTTCCGTAGCCGTCATCTGCGACATGTGAACTACTTTAGCAGGTCTAGGGACATAAAGGTCCATACCATCGAATTTAACATCTTCTTTTTCTCTAACCTGAGACATCTTATCCTCCCTGACTCCCAGCAACCAGCCTGTTCACTATATCAGCCGGATCTATGTTAACAAGGCACGCCCGCACACATCTACCACATCCGACACAGAAAGATTTCCCATGTTTGAGCATAAGGTACTGAAACTTGCGAAGCATCCTGTGCCTTACCCTGTCCGAGCTTTTCTCTCTGAAGTTCTCTCCAGTGGCTACCTTGGCGAAGCCCGCAAGTTGACAACCATCCCAAATCCTTACCCTTCTCCCGCCGGAGAGATCCAACTCCATAACATCCTGCACGTCGAAGCAGTAACAGGTGGGGCAGACCATATTGCACGAGCCACAGGAGAGACATTTCTCACCGAGTTCCTCCCATATGGGATTATCGTAGGAAGCCTGGAAGAGGAGTGGGAGATTGTGCGACTCTATGCCGAGTGAGCGACGGAACTTTCTCAATCTGGCTTTCTTCGCCCTTTCCAGATCCTCCTTATCCCTGCTTGTCGCATCCTTTGCGTCTGAATATCCCGCAAGGAGCGCCATTCCCTTCGCAGTAACCACGTCTATTACATAGCCCCTCCCTATATCGGTCAGGAGCATATCATACCCTGAGTCAACTTCGAGGCTCCCTACACTCTCGCAGAAGGAATGTTCATCACAGGGAGCAAGACAGTCAATACCGATTATGATCGAGTGTTCCCTCTTCGAAAGGTAGTTCGGATCGCAGTGCCCGTCATAGAAGACCTTATCGAGAAGCAATACACCGTTAATATCACACGGGCGAATTCCGAAAAGGATTATATCCTCGTGCTCAATCTGAGCCTCCATCGCCGAAGGATCGCCCAATTCAAACTTCACCAGCGCTTCCCTCGTCGGGAAGAAGTATTTCTTGGGAGGCAATACCGTGCCCCTATAGTCGGGCACAAGTTCGGATGAATCCTTAAGGACATCGAACATGTGCTTTCCTCCGCCGGCGTCCTTCACCCCGATAACCTTATTTTCCTTTATAAGGTTATCAAGAAAAACTTCTAAGCCATTCTTCTTGATGTACTTGAGAGACATCCCTCCCCCTCCTTTTTACACCTATAATCTTTTCCCACCCACCCCAGTTGCGAAAGATAACCCGGGTTAATAAATTTGCTGAAGATTTAAGTCTAATAATTTAATAAAAATCTTAGATAAAACAAAACAAATTCCTACAAAAATCCAAACCAAACTGGTCTAACATATCCTCGGTAGCTGGTCACCACGCAACATAGGTAGAAGCCTTGTTCCGCCTATAGCTGTTTTTAGACCCACTTTTCCCGGAGGACCGGAAACGACTTCGCCCAAGATGCAGGACTCGCGGCCGAGATGGTGGGATTTCATGATTTCCAGCGCTTCCTCTGCCCTTTCACCCCTGACAACTGCCAGAACCTTCCCCTCGTTCGCCACGTAGAGCGGGTCTATTCCGAGTAACTCACAAAGCCCCCTTACCTCTTCTCTCACAGGGACATCTTTCTCATCCACCACTACGGCATATCCCGATCCCTGGGCAATCTCGTTAAGCACAGTAGCCAAACCACCCCTTGTAGGATCACGCATAAATTTCACCCCGTCGCAGGATCCGAGAAGCCGGGAGATCAGCTCGTTTAACGGCGCACAGTCGCTCTCCATATGGCCTTTGAACTTCATCCCTTCCCTCTGAGAAAGTACCGCCATCCCATGATCCCCAACCGTTCCGTTCAGGATAATTTTGTCTCCGGGCTCCACCCTCTCAAGAGAGAGGTCCGCTCCGGGCAGCATAAGCCCGATTCCTGCGGTGTTTACAAAAAGGCCGTCGCAGCTTCCCCTCTCGACCACCTTGGTATCGCCCGTGACAACCTCCACTCCGATATCACGTGCTGCGGATGCCATCGAGTCGATCACCCTTCCGAGCGTCTCAGTACCGAATCCTTCCTCTATTATAAGCGAGCAGGTTATGTATGCTGGCTGCGCCCCCGCTACAGATAGGTCGTTTACGGTGCCGCATACTGCAAGCTTTCCTATGTCCCCACCGGGAAAGAAAAGGGGCTTTACTACATAGGAATCGGTGGTAAAAGCGACACGGACCCCGCTGAGCTCGACCACTCCCGAATCCCCGAGCTGAGATAGTATATCGCTTGAGAATTTACCAGCAAATAGCTCCGCAAGGTCACGTGAGAGCTTTCCCCCGCTTCCGTGTGCAAGCGTTATGTTTCCGTAAGCTCCCAACTTTCACCTCCGTACCTGTGGTATGCAGCACATGTCCCTTCGCTCGATACCATACAGCGCCCACAGGCGAATCAGGGGTGCAGGATGTACCGAAGAGGGGACAAT
>CAZTBA010000260.1:0-8744 GCA_964611725.1 uncultured bacterium | reverse complement strand
TGGCATTCCTCCGCCGCTCACGAGCGGCGGTATCCTGCCATATATTTTATGAATTCATTTTGAAGTTTATGCAACTTTGCGCTTAAGAAAGGCGTGTGGATGAGTCATATTAATCTTAAAAAGGAGAAACAACGATGGCTCACAATCCACACGCCCGAGAGAAAAAGCAATTCGGCTATTCTGGAGCAAACCAGACACAGGGAGTAAACTCAGTACATCACAATGAGGTAATTTAGTCATATATGATCACCTCCTCAACAGGGAGATAGAGGTGTTGGATAGCGTTCTGGAGAAAGAGAAGAAAGAGATGGAAGGGAAAGAACTTACTCAAGAGCTTCCTTCCGCCTTGAGAAGGTATACTAACAGCACTCCACAGGAGGAAGACCCAAAGGTTCTGGAGAAGCAGAGCAATGCCAACCATCAGCAGTCTCAAGGAAGCCTTTTGGGATGCTGTGCGAGCTCTTGCCTCCTCCCAGATGCGATAGCTGGTTTCTATGCCGAAACGGTGGCGATACTTCTGGAACAATCCCTCAAGAGAGAAGTGGTATTTATGTATGACAAAGGCATATCTTTCTCTTTTATGTTTTTTCCATCTTCCTTTGAAATACTTTCCCACCACAGCTACCGATACAGCGATCTTTCCGTGCTTGGGACTACACACTGTATAGGGATGGACCCCCACCCCGGTCTTTCGGATCAGACCTTTGATGCCTCCTTCTTTGCCCTTCTTGGGAGCTGCCATGACAAAAGGGATGTCTCTTTTGTGGATGAGGAAGTCCAAGACTTTCACAGTGTAGAACTGGCGATCCAGATAGAGACATCCGATCTTTCCTCCCAGCAAGGAGAAGCGATTGAGGAGCCGATCCAAGACTGGTATAAGTCCTTCCTTACCTCTTACTACAGTCAAAGCCAATGTGTAACGCTTTTTCTTCTTTATAAGATAGATACTGGCATAGCCGAAGAATGTGTTTGTTCCTTCTTTAGCAGCTCCAGAGAGGAGAAAGTCATCTTCCCCCTGTCTGGCTTCTCCATAATATGGAACCAGTTTCAGGTCAATGGCTATTTCCAAGGAGGAAAGGAAAAGTCCCTTTGGCAAGAACTCAGCCAGAGTCTGGTTCAGGTTCTCTTCAAGTGCTTCTATATCAAGGCTACAGAATGTTCCCCGAACTGTGTTAGAGCTTGGAGACTCTCTCAAGGCAACCGAAGCCTGCTCGATAGTGATCCTTTGGGCTGCAGCATAGACAAGAACCGAGAGTATATCTTTTACGCTGTATCTTGCCCTTCCTGGACGGGACATCTTCAACCATTCCTCCAGCTGCTCCAAGGCCATTTTGAGGGTTTGCTGGGAGTTTCAGTACATCACAATGGTATAATCAGTCATATATGATCACCTCCTCAACAGGGAGATAGAGGTGTTGGATAGCGTTCTGGAGAAAGAGAAGAAGGAGATGGAAGGGAAAGAGCTTAGGCAAGATCTTCCTTCCGCCTTGAGAAGGTATACTAACAGCACTCCAGAGGAGGAAGACCCAAAGGTTCTGGAGAAGCAGAGCAATGCCTACCATAAGAAGTCTCAAAGAAGCCTTTTGGGATGCTGTGCGAGCTCTTGCCTCCTCCCAGATGCGATAGCTACTTTCTATCCCGAAACGGTGGCGATACTTCTGGAACAATCCCTCAAGAGAGAAATGGTATTTATGTATGACAAAGGCATATCTTTCTCTTTTATGCTTGTTCCATCTTCCTTTGAGATACTTTCCCACCACAGCTACCGATACAGCGATCTTTCCGTGCTTAGGACTGCACACTGTATAGGGATGGACCCCCACCCCGGTCTTTCGGATCAGACCTTTGATGCCTCCTTCTTTGCCCTTCTTGGGAGCTGCCATGACAAAAGGGATGTCTCTTTTGTGGATGAGGAAGTCCAAGACTTCCACAGTGTAGAACTGGCGATCCAGATAGAGACATCTGAGTTTTCCTCCCAGCAAGGAAAAGCGATCGAGGAGCCGATCCAAGACTGGTATAAGTCCTTCCTTACGTTTTACTACAGTCAAAGCCAATGTGTAACGTTTTTTCTTCTTTATAAGATAGATACTGGCATAACCGAAGAATGTGTTTGTTCCTTCTTTGGCAGCTCCAGAGATGAGCAAGTCGTCCTCCCCCTGTCTGGCTTCTCCATAATATGGAACCAGTTTCAGGTCAATTGCTATTTCCAAGGAGGAAAGGAAAAACCCCTTTGGCAAGGAGTCAGCCAGAGTCTGGTTCAAGTTCTCTTCAAGTGCTTCTATATCAAGGCTACAGAATGTTCCCCGAACTGTGTTAGAGCTTGGAGACTCTCTCAAGGCAACCGAAGCCTGCTCGATAGTGGTCTTTTGTGCCGCAGCATAGACAAGAACCGAGAGTATGTCTTTCACGCTGTATCTTGCCTTTCCCGGACGGGATATCTTCAACCATTCCTCCAGCTGCTCCAAGGCCATTTTGAGGGTTTGCTGGGAATTTACCCCCTGTGTCTGGTTTACTCCAGAATAGTCGAATTGCTTTTTCTTTCGGGCGTGTGGATTGTGAGCCATCGTTGTTTCTCCTTTTTAAGACTAATATGGCTCTTCCACACGCCTTTCTTAAGTGGAAAGTTGCATAAATTTCAAAATGAATTCATTGTGATGTACTGACTTTGGATTTGAATGCAGCTGGGTAACGTTTTTTCGGCATATGGACCCTCCTGTTGCTCCGAATTCACACTTTATACGCTGGTCCAGTTTATAGGGTCCAATATAGGCTGGACTCCTTTCCGAGAACGTCGCTCCCGAATTGCTCTTTATGGAGACGAAATGGTCATCTTTGGTTTCTTATGGGATGACGGTGGAGGCATTGAGTGATTTCCTGCCGATCGATGAGAAGTTAAACGGAGCAACAGTCCGGAACCATACGATGGCTGTTGCTCAGCGATGTGAGGGAGAGTTGGGTGATGAACGGATGTTTTTTGTCGAAGGCTGTCGGCGTGATTGGAAAGCCTTACCCCCTCCGGATGGACCCATTACAGTGGGTATCGATGGTGGATATCTTCGGAAATGGGAGAACAAGAAACAGAACTTCGAGGTGGTCGTGGGTAAATCCATACCAGAGAAGGGCTCTCCTAAATGCTTTGGCCTGGTTCAGGGATATGACACGAAACCGAAGCGAAGGCTGTTTGAATTATTGTGCTCTCAAGGTATGCAGATGAATCAGGATGTCTACTTCCTGTCCGACGGGGAAGATGCTGTACGGCAACTACAGTGGTACCTCAATCCCCAGGCAGAGCATATGCTGGATTGGTTCCATATCACGATGCGGATCACAGTATTAGGGCAGTATGTTAAGGGATTGATCCGCTTGGATGCCGATCTGGGAGAGGAGATCCACGAAGCGCTTGAAAACACCAAGTGGAACCTGTGGCATGGCAAAGTCGAAAGAGCGTTAGACCGATTCTTAGGCGTAGAGATGCTAATGTACAACTTCGAAGAGAGTTATCCGAAGTTCAAGAAGTTGCAGAAGACAGTATTTGAGTTTCGGGAATACATTGCAAACAATGCTGGGATGATCTGCAATTATGGGGAACGGTGGCGTACAGGTCAAGTCGTATCTACCGCTTTCGTGGAGTCCCTTGTGAACCTCTTGATCAGTAAGCGATTTGCTAAGAAACAACAAATGCAATGGAGCCCGAGGGGAGCACATCTGCTGATGCAGGTGCGGACAAAGGTGCTTAACAAGGAACTGGAAGCCATGTTCCTAAAGTGGTATCCAGACTTCCAAAGGGAGTATCAAGAGGCGGCATAGCCCCCGGATTTTTATGCTCTCCTGTGTAATGCACCTTGGAATAGGCCGTAAGAATCTCATGAATTCCGGATTCCTCCACCAACTTTTTCGCTTCCTTATGAAGGCGTTGTGATTTCTCTTGTGCTGTCATGGCGATTGTTGTCCTCTTCTTGCCCGATGGGCTTCCAAGCCTTTTCTTATGTCTGTATCGCAGTATCCGCCGAAGCTCTGGCCCAACTCGACGAGGTTCTCGCAGGCTTGGATCACGCGTTTGTCATTTGCATGGCCCAAAGCAACGAGGGTTCTGATAGCCAGACCATTCTGGATGTTGGGAAGGTGTCGAAAGCAGGCCGATTTGGGATCCCATTCAGGGCGCAACTGCATGGCGCTGTTGAACTCCGATGCTCTGTCGTCGCCCGAGAACATGTTGTGCGCCACAATGACCCCTCCCATCACCGGGGATTGTCTCCTCACATCGTCAATGCAGTGCTGAAGTAACCACCGCGCAGCCTTTTGCAGACGGCCGTCCCTGGCAATTGCCCCAAGACGCATCACTCGGTCGACGTGGTAACACGTGCTAATGACGGTGCCGTCCCATGACCCGTCCGCTCGTTGCACACCCAGAGCTCTTGTGATGAGTTCAGCGGCTGCCCGATCTACTTCCCCTTCGTCGGCCAAGACTTCCCGGCGCACCAGAACATCGTAGTAGTCGAAGCCATGGGCGAACGGCGTCAGGGGGTCATAACGCAGACGCTTCTGCTCGAGCAGTTCGTCGAGGAGGCGGGCATGGCGCAACGCCAGCAGCACGCCGCACGAGATGCGCTTGGCATCTCTGATCTTCCACATCCCTGTCGGTCGCTGAATCCGGATGAGCCGAGGCACCCACGGCTGGACCACCGAACGGGCATCCTCATTCCCCAGGAGTTCAACGACCCAGAAATCGAAGCGTTTGTCCAGACGATCCTTCACCATCTGGACACTTGCTTCTCGCCAGGCATTGCGTCCCCGGTAGCGAGGGTGGGAAGTCAAGCCCAGGACTGCGATTTCGCCACAACGCATCTCATCCCCTGAACAGTGAGCGATAACGATCAAGCTGAGTTGCGCGCGCTTTCGCGCGTCAACTCAAGCGCTGGCTTAGACGTTTTTTCCATAAGCGAAATAACGGCAACAACTACTTCATTCCTTTTGCTTCTATTTGTGAAAGGTCAGCTGTATTTGCCTGGTTAGGCCAACTTACCTCCTACTGATGAAGTGCACCGACCGATCTTCTCTAACCCCATCTGCTCGATTTTAGCTTTCCTTCTAATACTCATTGTTATTCTCAGTTTAACGTGTTATTTTCAAGCGGATTATATCAATAATAAAACACCTTAAATGTGGATTTGTCAAAACATCTCTGATATAACCTTCTCATAGTTTTGCTTAATCTGATGAAAGTCCTTCAATATATTTTGATAATTCAGTGTTTGGTATTATTTCATATGATAATGTTCCTTTAGCGGACCGATTTGTCATAAGCTTAAAGATAAGTGAATTTGGATATTTCTCAGCAAATTCTTTTGATTTCCACTGATAAATTCCTTGGAAGAAACCTGAATTTTCATCAAATGCCCAATATTTTTCCAGAAAGCCTTTCATTCCTATAAGAAAAGGAGTTGGTATCATAGAAAGACGTTTATTGATCGATGGCTTAAAACTTTTGAATTGAAATCGTACTTTAAATACTGCATTGTCGTTAGTGATATTAGTTCTATCGCTAATCTTTAACCTACGGAATACTACAAATTTCTTACCATCTTCCATTGTCAAGTTTTGACCAATACATTTTTCAGGAAAATGGACGCGTCCGCTAAATACATTGAATATTAATGTGTTGGCGAACACAGTGAGTAAAATCAGTAGGAGGGCCAATGTAGATAAAACTATGAGAATTCTTTTCTTGTTCATGTTCTAAATTCCCTTAAAAGTCGTATTCTATCGTGGTCATAAGAGTGATTTGCCTCCGCGTCTGATATAAAATCAGTCGCTACGGCAAATGGTTAGGGTTAGGTTTCTCATTATGCCAGGTGGTGTAGGGAAGAGGGGAAACCCCCGTTTACCCGATTGGGCCATCTTGTAATATTACATAGCCGTCTTGGTCAGTTCTTAGAAGACCCTTGGAGCAGTCGAGAAGCACAAGTTGGTTTCCCCAAGGATCTTTTACCACGACGCACTTCCCGATCTTGATGTCGAACGGTCCTGCCACGATTGAACCGCCTGCGGCGCTGAAGCGTTCTGCAGCTTTAATGGCAGATTCGACTTTGATGTCGGTTTCAGGAGGCTCAGGGTTCTCACGGAGGACAATCTCGGCGCCGCCATCGCCAAAACTCAATCCAGCAGCCTTGTCGGTGCGCCAGACTAACTTGTGACCGAGTAGGTCACGGTAGAACCGGAGCGCCGCCTCGACGTCTTGTACCGGAAGGCTGATACAATCAACGTTCTTGAAAAGCGGATCATTCATTCTGCTCTCCTTTACTCGGGCCCAACATATATTATACCAACACTCACGGTCTAAAATGTGGATTTGTTAAAACATCTCTGATATAACCCTTTCATAATTCTGCTTAACCTCTTCTAAATCCTCTGTGCCATATTCATCTAAGGTAGTCTTAACTGAAGTGTGCCCTAAAATCTTTGAGAGGCTTTCCAAGGATCCACCTTGCTTTTTCCATTCCCGGGCAAAGCTGTGTCTGAAAAGATGGCAAGTTATATTCTTATATTTCGGATTAGGATTCTCTACCCCTGCCTGCTCGCCAGCGATAGCGACAATCCTGTTAATCTGCCTGACGTTGAGCTTATCTCCTCTGGGATTAGGGAACACCGGGCCTTTCTTGCGTGAACCTAAGAGGTGTCGGAGATCTCCTAAGAGTTCCTCTGATACCGGGATAGTTCGTGCTTTACCACCTTTACCCTCCCTAATATGGATAACTCCCTGCTCAAAGTCAACATCCCTTATATCCAGATTGGCCAGCTCAAATCTTCTTATGGCTGTCTGGGCAAAAGTCTTAATAATGCACCTATCCCTGAAGCTCGTGGCAGCATTGATTATCTTCTTTATATCCTGTTTTAACAGGTGATATTCTGAATCTTTAAGTTGCTGTTTTTGGCTCATACGTCCTTCTCCTTTTTAAATGTGACTAAAACGTCCTGGTATATTATTTCTGTAGATATTAAGTGATCATGAATAATATGTGATAACAAACTGTCACTGTGAGGAACGAAGTGACAAAGCAGTCTCGTCAATAAAGACGGGATTGCTTCACCTGTGGCTCGCAATGACAGAAAACAGGAAGAATTCATTCATAATTACTTAAAAGCTTTTTGCCAGGAGACCTTGAGAAGTTAGATTGGATATAAAACCAACAGGCTTCAAGGAGGTCAACCATGGCAAAGATCAGTAAAGGAGCATCTCGACATATTGGTGGAATCAAAGGAGATCTCCTGACAGAGAGGCTGAGATCTACCCATTTAGAGAGAATAATGATTGTTCCTATTGAAATTGGCAAGAGTTACCATAAAGCTTTCATGGCAGATTACTTTGGTTCGATATTCAAAGAGCCATTTGAGTTTCACAGCAGCCAAGAAGGTATTAGTTTTCTGCATAATACCATTTCTAAGGTTTCCAGAGAACACCACTTTGAGGTAACTTTCGTTGCTCTGGAGGCTACTGGTCATTACTACAAAAGACCTGCTGCCAGCATTCATGAACTTGGCTATGACAACCTTTTCATTCTGAATCCATTGTCAACCGCGCATTGTCGTAAGGCAGGTCTTACCTGGTCTAAAAGTGATGACATTGATCTAAGAGCTATTGGACAGGCCTTACTCAGTGGTTATGGAACGATATATCGTCCAGAGGAACCGATCTGGGAAGACCTTCGGCAGATCTGTCGTTATAGGCGTTTTCAAGTTAGACACCAAACTGCCTTGAAGAACAGAATTCGTGCTATTATGGATAATCTAATTCCTGGAATCGCTGAGCTTGAGATGTTCAGAGATTGCAACCTTTGGCATCCTGCTTGCCTGGCATTTTTCAACAGGTATCCCAATATTGAACTGATTTCTCGTTTAAGACCACATAACATAGTAAAGTTCTTTCGTCGCCGTGGACGCCGTCTTTCACCAGAAAGAGCTCACCAACTTATCAGATGGACAAGGCAGACTTTTAAACAAAACTGTCCAGCCAACTCTACACGAGAAGAGATCCTGAAGTCACTGCTCCTTGAGTTTAAACAGCTCTCAGAGAATATCTCCCAGCTTGAGGTTAAACTCCTTGGCTACCTGGTTCGGATACCAGCAATATTACTGCTCAGCATTGATTATGTTGGTCCAATACGTGCCGGGGAATTTGCTGGAGAAATTACTCCTTTCGATCAATACCCTAATAGCCGTGCTTTGATCAAAGGAGCAGGACTTGATTCTACCAGTTTACAGTCGTCAACACGAGAGTCAACCGATCATGCCGTCTCTAAAAAAGGCTCCAAAAACTTACGTTACATCAGTGTTAGCATTGGCGATATCCTTATGAAACATAATGACCACTTTGCCTATTTTGTCAACAAGCTGATGGAACGTGGAAAGTCCAGAAATTGTGCTCTTATTGCCACTACAACTCGATTCATGCGAGTGGCATTCTGGATGATTAAAGATCAAAAACCATTTCAGCCAACCGATGGTTTGGGGGTCAGCAAAGACCCTTTTGCGAAAATTGAGCTCTTTCTCAAAAGGCGAAATGCCTCCGACAGAATTGAAGAGTATATAAGCCTTGCTAGAAGATATTTTGATCAATCTCAATCAAAGGAGTTGGATCGGCTTAACTAAGATAGGTTATATCCTGAGATAGTCTATCAGTTTTGTGGCCAGGGTATATTGGACCCTATAAACTGGACCAGCGTATAAAGTGTAAATTCGAAGCAACA
>CAZTBA010000259.1:0-8762 GCA_964611725.1 uncultured bacterium | reverse complement strand
CCCTTTGGCTATTTCATTCTATAGATCTTTCCATTAACTGCGTAACTCCTGTCATTAATTCAGTATAATCATCAAAAAATACTTCTGCAATTTTAAAAAATTCTCTCGGATTGTATCGAATTCCATAATAATTTGATTTACCTCTTGTTACTAATATGTGGCTGTATAAAATAGATTTTTCAGTCGTAAACATTGAACTTGAGTATTCTACAACACAATGTGATAGTAATAGAACAGCACCGTATTTCTCCACTTTGGTAACGATATCATTTCTATAATTGTAATATCTATAAATGATATCTTTTACGTCTCCCTTTTTAATAACTATAAAGGAATCTCTTTCAGCTTTGAGTGCCCTGATTTCAGAAAGCGGAATTATATTAATTGTGTCCTTCATGGTTTGTTTATATTGTAAAAATGTGTTATGGCATTCATCAATATTGACATATCCATGATATATGACATTGTTTTTAGCAATTATAAATCCTTTCTTGAAGCCAATGTTTTTTGTATTACAACTATTATTCAATAGAAAAACTATTAGTAACAAGATCGAAAGAAATGGATTTCCGATCATTTCAGGACTCCCGTTTTATCATCTGCCATATCAAGGCATATTTTCTGAATTGTTTTTAAGAGCAGATCGTCTTTGAAACAATTCTTATACCAATCTCCAAATTAGCGAGTGCATAAGCTGCATTAACAAAATACCCATAAGCAGTGAAAGATCCAATTGCTTGAGCTGAGCATCTTCCTCATGAACCTTGCATTAAGGAAATTGGTATTACATTCTTCAATAAATTTGACAAAATGATTCATTATGAGATTTCATTCAGTATGCTGAACGAGACCTGCATGAGCTACCGGGATGGCGGCGTACTTCACTATACAGAATGGTATCAGTGGCAGAACGGACCTTGAGTTTGTGCCGCGCTTAGCCCGGTCGGCTCCATTCAGTGGCTGGGCAGCCTATCGCTTGAACAATAGAGCAGATTTGATGTATACAAGCACTTCACTCAGCGACCTTGCCATGAAACATCGAATAGGTAAAGAAGGCGTAGTAGTCTGGATGGTTCAGAATGAAGTCCGGTGACTCCGGCAGGCAAAGACGCCGATACTCAGCCCAGTCCTCCTGTGTCAGTTCCGACTCTACTCCTGGCCAACGCATCTGAAAGAGCGCTGTCAAGGCGCCGCGAAGATCATCACTCAGCGGGGCATGGGCGTCGCCTGCAAAGGTTCGGGCCGTGGGTTCCTCCAGGCCTGCGTTGCGGAACCAACCAAGTGCGCGCAAGAAGTGCGACTCCGGTCTCTTTCCCGTAGCGAAAGGGGCAATCCCTGAGGATGTCGCATTAAGGTGAGCCTCCAGCAGAGGATGGCCCGGAAGGAGTTTTTCAGAGGACCAGGCAAGGATGGCCACGCTGCCACCAGGTTTCACCACCCGTGCAAGCTCCTTCACCAACGGCAAAGGTTCAATAGGCGCGTATCCTACGCAATCCACGCTCCATGCCCAATCGAAGGTATCATCATCGAAGGGAAGTCTGTTTACATCTCCTTCTCGGAAGGAAATCCTTTCCGACAAGCCGGCCTTTTTCACTATATCCTTTGCATAAATCAGGAACTCAGGGGACAAATCAAGGCCGGTGACATGTCCCGCAGATCCCACTGTCTCTGCCAACAACAAGGTCTGAAGTCCGATGCCACATCCCGCATCCAGCCCTCGGCTCCCCGCAGGAAACTGCAATGCCTGAATCGCACAACGAAGGACAGGTTCTCTCAGAGAATTGGATACGTACGCCATCTCTACATAGTAATCTATGTCAGGCATTGTTCACTCTCTCAATCTTAAAGATTACCGGTCTGAACCAGTCCGTGCAGCCAGTGATGACAGTGCCAGGTTGCCTGATACCGGGCATATTGGCCCCCATCGCTACAGTCAAGATATCTTTGCGTATATCTGCCCAGGCCCATGCACAGCGAGCACAGAAGCCTTCAGGCACAACTGAAGGATCTATAACAAATTCCTCTCCCTCTTCAAAACAATCACAGAGGCCAGTGTCCTTATTGGAGTCGTCGAGGCATTCATCAATCAAGTCCTGATTGATAGTTCTCTTGATTACGGTAATCTTACAATTGGACATTTCGGAAGACAATGGAGAAGCTCCTTTCGCCCTGGGTTTCCACAGCTCCTCCCAATCACGTTTAGGCAGTCAGCTTCGCCCACCGCAAATGTGTCAGGCTGGCATACGTGCACCACCAACTTGCGAACAGTTCTCCGCTGGACATCGTTATCAGCGACGGGGCCCCAAAAGCGATGGTGTCGTGACTCCGGGGATATCGGTCCGGGTTGCTCAGGCCGATCTCGGTCCAACCCGTCGCGTCCCACACCCGGATCTGATTCCGAAGGTCCCAGCTCTTTCCCCCATCGTGCGACAGTACGACCATGAAACCGGGCCGATCGCTCTCACGCCAGGTATAGATGGCGGCCAATCGCCCATCGGGGAGCTGGGCCGTGCAGTTGGTCTGGCCAGGTATCGCGGTCGGTTGGGGCTTGTCCCACGTACTGCCTGTGGAATCGGCGTAGGCATAGTGGATCGGCAGATCAACTGGTCCGGACTCAGGGTTGGTCATGTCAGCGGACCAGAACAGCGAGTACAGGCGATCGTCCAACAGCCGGATGGCCCGCCCGTGCCAGAATCCCTTGCCATCCGCCACTCCGTCCGCCATCACCACCATGTCCTTCCAGCTCTGCCCCCGGTCGTCGGAAAACAGGCAGAGCATTTGCGGTTTGTACGGGCCGGAACCGCCGAACGCCGGCCACCTGTCAAACGTGGCAAGCCAGCGGCCATCACTGAGTTCGATGATCGATTGTGCCGGCGTAGCCAGCAGACCTCCGGGGAGTGACATCACGGACGGTGCAGTCCACGTGCGACCATCGTCCCGCGAGGTGATCAAAACCGGCTCGTTTGCGATCAATCCGCCCCTCTCGCTGAAAAAGGGTTGGTCCGGATCTGATCGATCGGCCCGAAAGGGACATACGACGAGTTCGCCGTTGCTCATCCGGGACACAAAGGTCCCGTGGTAGGAGTAGGGCCTGTCATCCCGCGATCTGTCGTGAAGATACCCTTCGTCAGTCCACGTCACTCCACCGTCGAGAGAGCGCAGGAGTGCCACATTGCTGTTGACTGCATACATACCGTCCCCGCGCTGGTAGATGCAGATAAGTTCGGATCCGGAAATCTGCACCACGTTCGGGAAGAACGCTGAAACGTGACGATATGCCGGATCCGGATTGATGTAGAGAACTCCGCTATCGACAATGCACAACTCTGACATAACTCAATCCTCCTCCACGCTGCCGAATCGGGATATATGGGAACTCACGAGCCCACTTCTCCCACACTGCCGGGCATACGGATTACGTACCGCGGCGGTTCGGCTAAGATGGTCCCCTCCGATTGCCCATTCATACGGTTCAGACTTTCGTGCACTCCCTTTACGGTTCCGCAAACACCTGGTGTGATGCCTTTCACCTCACTATCTCTGTCCCATGCCCGGCACATACGGCGGAGATCAGGCGCGCTGTCATCCCTTGCCCGCATCTGCCTTGTTCGATGCATCAGTCAGTCTATATTCCTCAAGAGGTTCGTCGACCCAGACCTGTGCTTCCACATAGTGATTGTTGTATTCGTAGACCCTGTACTTCTGTATCAGCTCTTCGATCTCCTCAATCCTGTAGACGCACGGTGCCGGGTCCCTTTCAAGGTAGAGCCTGCCCGGATCATCCAGGGGAACCCTGTAAAGGCTGTCGGGATAGGTAAACGAGACATCTTCGGGCGCAAAGAGAGACAGAGGTATGACCAGCTTGTGATCGTACTCATCTTCCAGGCTGTGTGGCCCTGACGGGGAATCGCCCAGAATCATGTAAATCGGGTATCTTCTTTTCGGCCGTCCCCCCTTCTCGATGAATCGGTCACGGAGATACCGTTCATGTGCTTTCCTGTAACGGAGATATGTTCCGTCTCCCCGCCAGAGGACATCGCGCTTGAGTATCTCCTCAGCCACCGACTCATCCAGATCTGAAAGGACTTCGAACAGTGTTTGCCCTTTGCGGTAGAAGTATGACAGATGGTCGGGGATACTCATCATCTCCTCTTCGTCGAGTGTTTAGGCTCAGTTACGCCCGATCCTTGACCACGGAGTCCAATAGTAATCAATTGATTAACGAATACTTATAGAACGCTATGGTTTGCAGCCGGTTAATTATTCCTTGAGAATGCTGTCATCAATAGCTCTCAGAAATCTAATGAAGTATTCATTGTACTTCGGGCCAGCGGTATTCCTGACTTGTGCTACAACGATCTCATTGTCCAGGTCCACTCTCAATATCGCGCTTGAAGCCGCACCGTGACCAATCGTATTCTTGCTCAAGAGGGTCTTGCCCTCGGGCACACCGCCTTTACCTGCATCAGGATCGTCCGCCCGCATCCACACAAACCCGATTCCCCATTCGATATCGACCTCCGGGTAATATTCGCTCAATTGCTTTGGGAGCAATTTCTCAAAGGTCTCAGGCGAGAAGAAGACCTTATCGCCATACGAACCTTTATTCAGCAAAAGCTGTCCCATGAGGGCGATATCCTGGGCAGAACTCACGGTCGCGCACGCAAGGTCATCGATCGTTGTGTTTTTCACCCCCAATGGATCAAAAAAGTTCTCATGCATAAGTCTGAAAATGCTCTTGCCGCCGACAACTTCCATGACTTTCCCGGCCAGATCATATCCCATGCCGTTGTATTTGTGCATTTTTCCGGGAGTCAGGTACTCCATGCCGTTGAGGATCACATTATCCAGCCAAGGGTTATGCATTCCTCCCCATTCGTAATGCCCTTGCAGTCCGGTGGTGTGGGTAAAGCAATGTCTGAGAGTGATGACCTTATCACCTTTCACGGGAAAATCTGGCAGATATTCCCCCACGGGATCATCGAGGTCAATAAGCCTCTGATCCATGAACCGGGCAAACATCATCCCTGCCATTGCCTTTGTAAGTGATGCCATGTAGAGTGGGGTATCGAGCTCCACAGGGCCGAAAGCCTCATGGATGATGACGACACCGCGTCCTGCGATAAGGATAACGAATGGTTCCTTGCTTTTTTCGTACCACTCCTTACAGACAGCACGTATGTTCTCTGCTGCGTCTGCCTTTACTCCGGCTTCCTCCGCTGTGCCCCGTCTCAAGACAGGCGCCGGGGCGTTTGATTTCCGCGGAGGCTGCAACGGAGGATATTTATCTTTATTCCCCATAAGTTTCTGTCTGAGGGCAAGATGGAGATCGTCATGGGCAATCTCCGGTGTCTCCGTGGGAAGTGGCTTCCTTTCAACCGGTCTCATTTCATGGAAATAGGACATCAGGATTGCGCCCATTTCTTCAGTTTGCAGAAACTGAAGAAACTGAGAACCAGCCCGAGAGGCGATAATTTCTTTTCTTTCATCCCAGGCTCTTGGATTAATCGGGCTGTTGAGCGGGTAATCAACATAAGCTTTTATATTAGTATTCCAGGGATACCAATCTGCCGGTCGGCAATATAAGGTCAGTGCCCTCCGGATGGTCATCCGCGATGGCGTCTGTCCCTCCACATAGGCGAGATAGCGGCCGGGTTTATCGGGTACGGTCACTTCTTCGAGCCCATCGTTGAACCATCTGACTTTAAGTGGGAACGAACCCGCCAATTTTTCGACTACGTGGGGTTTTTCCCATATAATCTCCGGGAACTTTCCGGGAGCAAACATGTAATCCCACCTGCCCCTTGGTCTGAGTTCACAATTTTGGAATTCGATGAGGTTTGCCTTCAGTCGCCTTTGGGCTTCCAGGGCGAGAAATTCCCTCCTGCCAAGGATACGGAGGACAAATCCCCAGGCACCCATTCCCTGCTCTATCTTTATGAGCAATCGGTTTTCTCCCTTGCGGAGAGTGACCGGCGCAAATTCCTCGTCCTTCACGATTCCTCTGGGGGTCAGGATGTCATGCACAAGCTCTCCGTTCAGCCAGATTCGGATGCCGTCGTCCCTGCCCAGAGAAAGGACGGCCTTGCCTGCTGCAGCGCTTCTTACAACCGTATAGGCGTAGGCGACGACATTGGTCGTCATCTGGCCTTCAAACGCCGACTTGAAATCTATGACATCAGTGGGTGAAGAATATTCGAACCATTTTGCCTCGGTTGCGTCGGGTCGCTTGTGCGCCATACCTGCGACGGGTACGATCTTCGCCTCGCCTCCATGGGCGGTAAGGTAGTCCGTCTCCAACCCGATGCAGGGCGGCGTGTGGTCGTAGAATTGGTCGCCTTCGTGCGGTGGATTGGGAAATACCCCACACATTAGCCAGGTGCGGATGAAATCACTGGACTCCTCTTGCGCCCATTTCTCATCCTTGTTTTCAGCTCTTGAGCTCTGTGCGCCTGCGATAAAAGCTCCTATGGCCATGAAGAGACAAATCGACATATTCTTAAACAGGCGGTGAGTATGCATGATTTTTCTCCTTTCCAAATTGTTCTTCCTTCAAATTCAGAAAGACAGATATGTTTACGTTAGAAAATCAGCAACAATATTTGGAGTTCTGAACGACGTCGTAAATATTGTCTTCAGCCACCCATAAGGTCCTGGGCTACTCGTTCGCTCGATTCCCTAACGCTCCCCACAAGCCAAATGCTACGGTATGCTTTCACTGGTGATAGATTGAGCTGAGTCTCCGATCGCGGGGGAAAATCCGCCGTAACAGAATTCCAGCCCTTTACTCTTCCGATTTGTGACGCCAGGCGCTGTAGGTAACTCAGCGGCACGATCCGCTCCAGTCACGGCTCCTGGCCATCGCCCGGAAGCTCTTGTTGTGCCGTTACAGATCGAGGTACCAAAGGAGCATTACCTCATGGGCAACATCCGGACAGGCAGCATATCCGTAGCGTTCAATGCCACCAAGAATGCAGTGCTTTGCGTAAAAGCGACACGCAGCTACATTGACATTCTGGCACTCCACGCGGAGTTGCGTGCATTCCCTCTGCTTTGCCCAGGCTGCGGCATGCAGCAGAAGCTGGGAACCGATTCCGGTCCGCCTGCAGTCGGGCCGCACCCGTATGTCCCAGAGCCCGGCGAGCGAATCACGCCGCTCAAACAGAAATGCCCCTGTTGGGTTGATGATTACGGCGGCTCCGCCGAGGGCGAGGTCCCCGTCCATGGCCAGAAAAGCTGTGAATTCACCGGGCTCCTGCCGGGGGGGCCAGGATGCGGGAGAGTCCTCGGGGCTGTCGGCACCCTTCGGATACGGCTGTGCGACTTCCTCCTCGATAAACTGGAACCCACCCAACCCCCTGTCCCTGGGGACAACCTTCAGCACGGAGGTCACCTCATAGCTCGGGTCGATCTCGGCGTACCGACGGTACAGGTCTGGGCCGATCTCACGGATCATCGGTTGCATTCGATCAGCCTCCACTTTGCTTCATCATCGGCACAATGTTGAAGCTAACCGGATTTCACGGAGCGCAGCGGAGTGAAATTCCGGTGCAGCGTCTCGTTCGGCATGGTCTCCCACGACTTGGAATTAGCCTCTCAAATACCCAATGCATCCCAACCGGGAAACGGTGGCGGGCCCTCCCGGAACTCTTCCCACGACGTCGAAAGAACCCAGTACTTTCTGGTAAGTCGATCGAACGTGTGCCACATCTGCTCGATTTCATCCTGATTGGGGGCGCTCCACCCCTCTATTGGCTGATAGTTGCCCAACAGTTCCTTCTGCACCCGGCCGAGCTTCTCAACCTGCGATTGCACAATACTGATCCCGATTTCAGGGTCGGGCTGCTGTTCACTCCGGGAAAAATCTCTGCCGCACCAGGGGCCAGATCTCGGTGATGGCTCTTTCCGGCTCAGGTCAACAAGGTCCGGTCGAAGTGCCATGAGTTGCTGGGTTTCGCACATACCGGCATGATCACCTTTGTAATCTTCGTACTCGATACACTCCCAATCTGCGATACAATGGATCTGAAGCGGCGTTCCTGAACAGCGTCGGTAGTATTCGCATAGGAGTCGCATGTCATTCTCAAGTCCGCCATAGTGGCCCGTAATCAATACGGCCACATGAAAACCGCGTGCATCGAAGACACGTAGCTGGTGCAAGACTATCCTCAAGAACAGGTCTCCGGGCAGGGAACTGCACAACGATTGTATGACACCATTCTGCTTGGGCCAGTCAAACTGCGGACGTTCCTGGACATGCCAACAAAACGGGGGCGCCACAATTCCGCCGTGAGCAAGAGCGGCTTTTTCGCACAGCCCATATGCCTTCAGCCAATCAAGTCCGAGGGCATTGTAGGTTCCATGCGGCTCAGCCAAACCGTAGGCCATATAGCAGACCGGACAGCTCTCTATCGCATCCAGAAGTTCATCCGGAAGCATCTCCTCCCATTTCACTTTCTTTGAGTTCATCGTGTTATCCCTCTTGCCGAACAGCTCGGTTCAGCGGCAGCGCTCGGCCGCGGGCTGGATCTCGTTGCTAGGAGTATCATCTGCATCTCGAGATCCTTCGTATAAGGTCGTGGTACGCTGAACGTTCGGATTTGCAGAGCCTTTCGGTCGGGTTAGTGCTGTTGTTGAGCCTTCTTAAAATGCTACTCCTAACCACAAATCGTAGGCATTATTTTTTACCTCTGACCCTTCAATATTAGAAAGTGAACTACCCCCGCTCACGAGCGGGGGCTTCAAAGGCACCTAGAACAGTT
>CAZTBA010000258.1:0-8838 GCA_964611725.1 uncultured bacterium | reverse complement strand
GTGCATCCTTGGCAGTTCCTCCCCCGGTTTCGGCCATGCAGGCTTGGGGGCATCCCTGGAGATGAAGACCCACTGTTGTGAAAGAGGAGGAAGTAGCTGTTCGGATGTGATGCCGCTTCGGGCGCCGTCGTGCCCGTAGGTTGGCCAGTCAGCAGCATCTGCAGCAGTGCAGGCAATCACGGTAATAATACAGACTGGGATGCCTATGCAGGCAAAGCGATTGTCAAATTGCCTCTCTGCTTTCCTGATCAGTTTGGATATACCGTTGTACAAAGCTCTAAACGGAGCGCTGACCATAGCAATCCTGCATATCAAAATCTGCCGTACCATGGTAAACCTCCTATCGCCTATTTGAGATAGCGCCTCCCGGTATGCAAAATAGTTTCTGAAATCCGGGGCTCGAGGAATTGCTCAAGATCTCTTATCTGTTCCCTTCATCATTCACTCTGGGGCATTTGAAACTTCAGATCTGCAAAACCAATATAGAGAACGAGGAAAATCTGTCAAGCCCTTTTTCATCCGCTTTTCCCCTCAGATCATAAGTTCTGAAAGAGCAGCGATGTTGAATCCAACAGGTTCAACTGGCAGCAAGTGGGCGAACTTCAATAACCTCCGCCGACCATGGGGACATGAGGCGCCTTATCGAGAACTTGCCCGAACCGGGATCGAACCTGCCTCCTTTGGGATTGATGTACCATATATCGCGCTCGAGGCCCATCTCCTCAAATGTGATGTCGCCACTTATGACGCGAGACTCGTCCGAAAGGTTGAACAGATTGACCACAAATGCATTTTCGTCCGGCAACACGTGTACGTGAGCCTCCTCGTGCATTCCGTAAAAATCCCCTTCTTTATAGAATCGCTCCAGTTTGCGGTATCTCTTCATAGCCAGCTTTTGCGCTTGCGCAACCGCCGGATCGTTGTGTGTACCGCCGATACCCAGATGCCGACAGGTTGAGGCATACCACCATAGCTCCGTGCAATGCTGGTTATCATCCCTCAGGTCGATGTGCAGATAGATGGGGATGTTGCAGCCCAGGTTGTAGTAATACAGTCCCCTTGCACGGCCGCTGCGGATGTCCTCCATCGGTTCCCACATCAGCTCGAATCCCCAGTTATCATCGTAGCTGCCCGGTAAGCCGTATTTGTAATAAACCGGCGTGTAGCGGATGATTGATCCGCCGGCTATCATATCGTGCATCTCGATCAGCACATCCGGATACTTTTCATGGATTCTGCGGGCCAGCTCAACGTTGGCCCTCATATGATCTTCCATCGTATAAGGCACAGGATGGCCGTGATCCGGATTCCAGCAGCCCCCATTCCACCAATTGCCGTCAAACATCAGGAAGACCACACCGTCGGCACAGCAGTCGAGCAGCCTCTTTCCGGCTTCATCAAGGTACTGTTTCGATCCGAGACAGACAGCTCCGTCTATGATATTCCCATCTGCATCCGTCTGAAAGGCCTCTTCTGGCCAGGTCGGCACGCCGCGTTTGTCGCATGACATCCATGTCGCAAGCGGGCAATGGAGGGATACACTTAGCCCGTATCGCTCGCGCATTTCCCGGACAAACTGTTTGCGCGGTCCGAGCCAGTCTTCACCCCACAGAAAGGTTCCGAAATCGGTATCCCAGCCCGGGTCCAGATAGAGCGATTCGCAATTGTAGCTATGGGCTTTTTCGGCTTCCTCCTCGATCAGGGCCTTGGTGTACGCTATCGGTCGGGTCATACGTGGCTGCGGAGGACTCCCCGGTGAGCTCAAGTTCCAATCCGGGTTGTCGTATAGCTCGTTCCAGTGAACAGGTGGATTGTAATCTTTCGGGAAGCAGCAGCTGTTTTCATCCAGAAAAGCTCGGAAAGCATAGCATGCCTGTTTGTAATCGCCCTTCACCGTTTCATATCTTGTCATTCCCAGCTCAATTGTCTGACCCGGTTGTATCCTGCGTAGCGAGGATGGATCCCCGGCGACCATACCGGCACCGCCGAACCGCAGGGCTAATCCCTCTTCGTCGGGCTCGGGCGATAGTACGCTGAACTCCATCCCCTCCTGGTTGAACTTGAATATCCCCAGGGTATGTTCGCCGTGCGTCCAGGCCCATCCTTCCGATGCCCACTGCGTGGACGGTAAATAACCGTGCGACGGGAAAGAGAGCGGCCACCTATTGATGCGGTGCTCGCGTCCGGGCCTTTGGATCAGGTCCGACATCTGGAAATCAATGTCGAAGTCAGCGGAATCTCTGGGCCTGTGTCGGAAAGGGACTCCCATCAAGCGGTCCGAGCTCAGTTCCGGGAAAACTCTCCCTACATCATCGGCAATGCGCCGCTGCATCCCGGTGGCGAAATTTTCAAGCGGGGTAACACTATCCGTGGGGTTGTGGAGCACGATACGCTCTTCCATTATCGCGTGATCTTTCGGCAAATGCAATATGTGCTTCACCACCAGTCCGGCAAGCTTTCCTGTGATCTCTATCGACTCGCCATTTACTTCGACAGCTACATCATTGAGCCATCTGGCGACGATATCGCCCTCGTCACAGGGGCGGGACGCCCGGTAAATGTAGGGACCGTCGGCCAGGTCGAAAGCCATAGCCACATCCTTCAGGCGAACGCGCACCTCTTTATCTGTGATCTTCACGGCAAGTTGGTATGCATCGTTTATCAGTTCATAGCTATTGCGGGACATATGCTCTCCTTTGGACAAAATGAGGGGGTGTGAAGTATGAATGGTAGATTGTAAATTTGAGATCGTAGATTGAAGACATCTGAAATCTGCAATTCTTAGTTCTGCCTGACTGCTGATAGCTGAAGGCCGAATGCCTATACGTGACTTAGGCCGGAATTCTATTTGTCCACCACTATCCATACCGCAAAACGACCGGCTCTCTTAATATAAGGCGACAGGCCGTGCTTTGCAATCATATACCGAATCTTTGCCGGTGAGTAAAAATGGCTGTGCATAAGTGCCAGTTTCTCAGCAAGGGCTACCATTCTAACGGCGAAATGGTTGATATTTGGCTCCTCGATGACCAATCGTCCTCCCGGTTTGAGGACACGGAGGAGATCGCTGATGGCTTCCCGCTGATCGCAGAAGTGATGCAGGGCATCCACCACCAAGACCCGTTCGAAGCTCTCATCGCGAAAGGGTAGCCGCTCGACATGCGACTGCACGGGCAGCAGATTGCCCTTTCCCTGTGCATGCTTCAGCATCTGCAGGGAAAGATCGCTGATTACCAGCTTGCCTACCAGATCACGCAACCTGGAGGATATCCGCCCGGTGCCGCCGCCTCCGTCCAGCATCCAGCCGTCCGTTGGCAGCTTCAGTATTTCGCACAACCGTGTCAGATTGGGTGTGCCGATCAACTGATCGTAGACCGAGGCTATGAGGTCAAAGTGATTGATCACATCAAGCTATTTCCATGTCAGATAGTTTTCCATTATAAAGTGTTCGACATGCCACATGGACTCACCCAATTCGGTGAACTCGTAGACGCCACCCGTTCGGCTCATGAGGCCGTAATCGATCAGGTAGCGCCGGGTGGAAGAGTAGTCGCTACAGACCCGGGCGATCCCGGCGGTGAGATCACTCTCCTCATAGGACCGCAACTCTGGCGTTGCGTATCGGATCGCCGCATCGAGCGAGATATAGGCGACGGGATGTGTCTGTCCCCGTGTCTTCTGAACCCTTTTCATTGTTATCTCCGAAGGGTCAGGATGGCCCACCGTTCTCTTCCCGCGGTAAAGCGCCTTCGCAGCAGCTTTCCTGAGCTGCTTGTCCGGCGAGCGGAGGAGCCCCTGAAGTATAGCTTTCGTTTCCCCACCACCTATTTCTCCCAGGGCGTTCACGGCGGCCAGTTGAACCTGTTTGTCCGGATCATCTAACAGGTCTATTAGCAGAGGTCGAGCTTCCTGAACCTGCAAACGCCCCAGCGCCTTGATTGCAGCAAGCCGCTCCGCACTTTCACCCTCACGGGCCGCTTCGGTGAGCAGCCCAACGGAGCCAATGTCACCAATCTCGGCCAATGCATTGATGGCGGTCAGGCGTGTCGATAATTCATCGTGCGATGCACATGACCTGATCTGCTCAAGGTACTGGCTGGCTTTCAGGTTCCCCAGGGCGCGGATGGCACTACCGCGGATATCTGAGCTTTCATGCGTGAGCAATGCCGCCGTCCGACCGATCATGAGTTGAAGGATTTCTTCATCCATATCCTCCGTTCGTAGCGGAGGCCATTTGCTGCGCGTGCGCAGATCATTTGCGAATTGCGTCGGTGTGACATATTGCGGGTGGCGGGCACCGAGCGATCGGGCAACTGCTTCAACCCCTGCGAGTGCGAGCAATTGCTCGCGCGTGTCCTGGCTGCCGAGAGGTTTTAGTAACTCATCGCAGAAGCGTGTTCCTGTGCGACAGAGTGCGTATAGCACGTGAGGAGACCGGTAGAGGTCTTCTGGGCTTATAGCTGCCCGGAAACGCGCCATGAGCAGGGGGAAGGCAGCGTCAGGGTAGCACAACAATACGTTTGTAAACAGGACTGCTGTGGTCTCGTCCTCGCATGCCTCCATCAGTTCCAACAGAAGCTCCGCCCTGACCCCCTCATCCGCCTGGGTTTTGATCAAACTGTCCAGGAGGATATATGCGTCAATCGAAGCCGTTCCCTGTCCCCATCCTCCCGAGCGAATCCGCTCGCATCTGGCCATGAAACTCTGGAGCAGGACGCCGGCATGGGTTGCTGTGCTCGGGTCCGACGAGAAATAGGAGTCAAGCGCAATCCCGACTGCCCGGCTCCCCAGATGTGGCAGGACGGCTGCCAGGTTATCCAAAATCGTCTGATCCTCCGTTTCCTTAATGAGTTGAGCGAAACGTTCCGGAGAACGGCGTAGTATTACGGTAAGCCTTTCCATGGCGGTAGACTGCTCACGGAACATTTCAAGTAACACTGCAATTTCGGCGTGAACTTCCTCTTTGAACCTTTCATCCTCAATCATCGGAATCTCCTCATCTTGCATCGTCTGATCCAATATCTTTTTCAGTGTATTGCGTGCGCGGTGCAGGCGGCTCATGACGGTCCCGACGGGCACTGTCAGGAACTGTGCGATCTCCTCGTAGGATAACCCTTCGAGATAGTGGAGAACCAGCACGAGCCGGTGAGGAGCAGACAACCTGGACAGGCCGTAAGACATCCGTGCGTGAAGCGAAGGATCCTCATGTTTCTCCTCGGGGACCTCGATCGGTTCTTCCGACAGCTCGACCGGATCGTGCTTCCTTCGACGGTACCACATACGGCACAGATTGAGAGCGATCTGTTTCAGCCAGGGACGGAACTTAGCAGGATCGCGTAGCTGATCGAGTTTCAAATAAGCTTCTACGAACGATTCGTGTGCCAGTTCTTTGGCATCCGGTACGTTGCCCGTCATCCGAAGGCAAAGGCTGTAGACCAGGCCCTGATAGCGATCCACAAGCATGCCGAAGGCGTCACGATCGCCTGCCCGCACTACCGTTATAAGTTCGCGATCTTCCATTTCGCAAATCTCTTTATATCTAAGATGCATTGATGTCGAGGATATTCCCTCTATTTCTCTTATCCAAATCTGACAGTACGGGTATCCTGTTCGTTTCCTGTCGGTATTGTCAGCGAACCATAGAGGTCGGGGCGGCGCGCCCTTAGCCATCTTCGTCCGGTACACTCGGGTAAAAGCGAGGCATCCAGGTCGGCAATGACAATATCATCGCCCGCCTTCCATGTCTCAGCGATGATGCGGCCGTATGGATCGAGGATCATAGCGTTACCGGTGCGGATTTCGTCATCATCGACGCCCACTCCGTTGCTGAAGATGAGGAACATCCCGTTATCGTGCGCGCGGCTTGGAAGCCAGCGCATAAGCCAGCCCCTGCCTTTAGGGCCGCGAAGCTCCTCCTCGATTGCCGCCGGGTCACTGTGACGGTTCTCCCACAACGCACGGTCGATCAATCCCATCACATGCGGGCTGCGGGATCTGCAGCCACCGGTCTGATGTGGTGCAAGCAGGATTTCGGCTCCTTTAAGTGCTGTTATCCGCGCGTTTTCGATGATGTTGTTATCGTAGCAGGTTAGCACGCCGACGCGGCATCCGTGTGGGGTGTCAAACACGGTGTACTCTGAGCCGCACGAGGTATATTCACTGATGAATGCGTGCAGTTTCCGATGACGGTGGCAGCTCCCGTCCGGCATCGCAACGACGTAAGTATTGTAGAGATTGCCATCCTCCTCCCGCTCGATGAGTCCCGCACCGATGGTCATAGAGCAGTCCCTGGCGAGAGTTATCAGAAACTGCGACGAAGGGCCATCGAAGGCTGGCTCTGCCACCTCGGTCAACTGGTCGTGCGAAAGCTTACGGAGATACCAGTAACCAGTGATACAGCATTCGGGGAATATGACCATCTCTACCCTCTGGCTTGCTGCCCGTTCGACAAAGTCTTGAACTTTGCTGAGATTTGCCTGTTTATCTCCAGGCTTATGTTCGTATTGGACGGATGCGACACGGATGTTTTTCATTACGATAGACTCCTTTAAAAGATACCTCCGGCAGGCCAACGAAGTGTCATCCCTGCACGATTTGCCCTCAACACCCGAAATGTAGATATGACCTCAGGCAAACCAGAATGCGTACAGTTCGGCTCGTAGTATCCAGAAACGGATGCGCACGGTCTTTCCCTTGAGTTCAGCAAGATTCGGTTTGCCTTTCCAGAGCAGCACCGTGTCGATGCTATCTATAATTGTAGGCACACTTTCATCCCGGGTGAAGCCCGGGATCGGTTGGTCGTCCGAGGCCTCGAGTATTTCCGCCAGGACCTGTCCGCGCCAGGAGTCCATGTTGACATGCAGTTCCCTGCCATCAAAGGTGAGAGGTTTGGTTAATACCGAGCCCCACTCGATACCGCCCTTCAGCGATACGAACCCGTCCAGTCTGAGCTTTGCCATACATACAGCGCCGCTATCGAGGTAGCATCTGGCCATTGTGTCGGCGAGCGAGCTTGACCGGCGCCGCAGTCCGCTGTAGTAAAACCACATCTCATTGTTGCGGATGATCGGGCGGTTCGTCGGCTCAAGCTGGCCCGTGTCGTAAGCGGAGCCATCTCCCACCGGAGAAAGCTCCAGGAAGGGGGCACGGTTCGCAACCCTGTTCCAGTTACGGAGGTCACGGCTGGAGGTCAGTTCCACCGTCTTGCGGCCGTCCGTGTTTTCGTACATCGGCGGATGTTTGCCGGACGAGTGAAACATGACAGGCAGTCCGAGGTATATTCCCTCGTAGGGGAATACCGCCATGTGGTAGATATCCGTCCGGTATTCCTCGGGGCGGTTGACTTCGGGTGTCAGATATCTGGGGTCTTCAAAGAACCTGGCCAACCTTTCTTTGCCGTTCTCCTGGTCGGTCTGGTCAGCGTGCAAGGTCAATTCCGGCCTCGTCCAGTGCTCGAAATCCTCGCTGGTGGAAAGCCATACGGATCTTCCGTAGGGTCCCCCTTGCTTCACCATGAGGATAAACAACCCTCTGTCCTCATCGTAGGTGAACTGCGCTTCGTCCGAACTTGGAACCGGCTCCACATCCAGGTACTTCCAGTGAAAGCAATCTGCGGAGACAACCGGTGTTCTCCCATGTCCGTTTCTGCTCCCCAGCCCTTTGTACCGGCGCTGAGGATCCGGGTCATCGGCGTCGTAGATCGGTCCCAACCAGATGGTCCTGGCATCGGGAACAATGTTGTTGTTCCCACCGATCGGCTTGCCGTTCCAGAGGATGCCCTCATAGTCGTAGAGTTGTAGAAACGGCTTCTCCCAATTTACCCCATCGACTGAGCTGGCATAGCAGGCGAAGCCCTCGCCCGGTGGGGCACCGGTGGCCGTCAGTTTGGCTTCCGGATCCAGTGACTCGGCCGACGTGTGGTAGATCAACTTGAATATGCCTTCCTGTGGAACCCACATCGGTGCCGACCTGATCTGTATACCTATATTCTCCCAGAGATGTTCAGGCCGAACTACGGCATTTCCCTCAAATTTCTCAGGCTGGTGCAGCTTGCGCGCGAGATTGTCTATCTTCTCAACAATATGGTCGTCGATGAATAGGTGTTTCATTTTGGACCTCCAGGGCTGATGATGATTGCATATAGGTAGCCCGCGATGAATGAAGCCTGCATTTCCCTGACTTGTTCAGTGAAGTGGACGTGATCACAGTAGATGTCGTCACCCATCTTTAATGTAAAATTATATAGGTCTATAATTGGGCAATTCGAACTTGCGAAGATGCTGTCCGCAATCTCGTTATACCTGATGACATCTTCATTGAACCTCTCAAATTTCGTAACACCTGTGTTATGGATATCGTCGTCTACGGGTGTTGTTCTCACCCAGATTATGCTTATGACCCTGCTCCGAACTATCTGAACGATCTCTTCCAGGTTTTGTCTATATTCCTCCTGTGACACCTGTTTTTTCTTAGTATGCGGATCCGTCTTTATGTCGTGAAGACCGCAGTTCAACATGAGAAAATCCGGTGCAAAGCCGCTTTCATTAAGTTTGTCACGTAGGTATGCCAGGACCATTGACGAATCTCCGCCATTGGCCCCAATCTTCGACGCTTCGTTGACACCGCCCTTTCTGTCATACTCAAAAATCCCCTCCAGCATCCTTTCGAGGTGGGGGCCGTATTGAATGGAGATGCTGTCGCCGACAACAAAGAGTTTGCGCATTGGATTCTCCCATCTTTAGATTTTGTCAACTTCGTCTGTCAATACAAAGCGAAGTTTTTGTGAATTGGGTAAGGCCGTGGTCGATCAAGCGGCGGATTAGGATCCCTTTTCCAATA
>CAZTBA010000257.1:0-8886 GCA_964611725.1 uncultured bacterium | reverse complement strand
CGTCTTTCATAATGAAACGGCGGATGAATGAGATCCTTTCCTCGGAGCAAGATGAAGAGGCTATGCGTGCGTCTTTTAGATTTTTTGAGGCTTCCTCAAGCCCTCTAAATATGGATGCCTCGAGCTTCTTCGTATATCCCTCGTCACGCCTCGACTCACCTATGTTCACTATCGCGGGTCCTGCGTGGTTATGCGTAGCGGCAACCATGCAGTGTGATGCCGGAATGCCAAAGCTTTCAGCGAATTCACGAACTCGTGCGACGAAGCTGTAACGCACTGACAGGAGATCCAGAGACACGATAGCTGCCCGCTTCCCGCAGGACTCAAATATGAGGATGCGAGCAAAGATCGGGTCGAGAACGGAATCTGCTATTGTCCTGCAGAGCCAACCCGCTTTCTCTATCGGAAGCTCGGGAGTTATGTCTATCTCCGAGAATCCCGCTTTTATCGGCACATCAAGGTCTCCTGTCCCATTCTCTCCGCTAAATCACTACCTTTTGTTTTCAACTTCACCGCTACCAATCCTCGAACTCCGGCACCTTCCGGACAGCCCGGACACTGCATTTATGAAAGCAGCTCATCAAAGTTATCCTTGATCTTGCGGACCGCCTTGACGATATCATCCATGTCTTCTTTTTCTCCCAACAGGGTGCCGCTGCCCCGGATTCCCACAGCTTCTTTATAGCGGGCCTTTTCGGCTTCGGGACAATGTACATCCCTGTACGAGCGTCTGGGTGAAGTAAACAGCGATGGATGGTAGGCAAGCTGATCGGATGCGGAAGAGAAGCACGGGATGCCCTCAGCCCTCAGAGCGTCCCTGAAACTCTGGATTGGCAGATCACCGAATGAACTGGAGTCGTACTTGAAGACGTATGAGTAGTAATTTTGCTCCGGGTCGAAATCAAGTGTTGCAATGCCGCCGATCCCTGATAGTTTTTCGTTCAGGTATTTCACGTTCTCAATCCTTTTCTTCTTTCTCTCTTCGAGCTTCCCAAGCTGAACGGACAATAGCGCTGCCTGGAAGTCGGTCATCCTAAGGTTCCACCGTATTCTATCTTCACCGGCACAGGGAATGTTTCCGTACGAAAAGCCAGCATTTACATAGGAATAGCAGTACTCAGCCCGATCCCGGTCGTCCGTTATGATCATGCCGCCTTCCCCCGCGGTCATGATCTTCGAGGCCTCAAAGCTGAAGCAGCCCATATCACCCATTGTTCCCACCAGCTTGCCTTTATACCGGGAACCATGTGCCTGTGCACAATCTTCTATCACGTATAGATCGTGTTTTCCTGCGATTGCGAGGATTCCCTCCATGTCACAGAGATACCCGCCGAGGTGAACGGGAATTATAGCCTTCGTCCTTTCCGTGATCGCATCCTCTACCCTGTCAGGATCCATACAGTAGTTCTTCGGTGAAACATCGACAAAAACCGGATCAGCCCCGACGATAACCGCCGCAAGCTGGGGTGCAACCCACGTTAAGGCCGGTGTGATCACCTCATCGCCATCCCCGATTCCCAGGCTTCGCATGGCAACCTCGAGGGCGGTAGATCCCCCGTGAATGCTTATCGCACAGTTCACACCATGAAAATCAGCGAATTCCTTCTCAAACCGAGTTACCCTGCTGTCGGGTTTCATGGCATGGCCCCACACCCCACTCTCCACAACCTCCGTAACGGCTTTCTTCTCATCTTCCGAGACGATCGGCCAAGGAAACGGTTCCGTGCGAACCGGATCTCCGCCCTTAATCGCCAGGTTCGGCATGTCTTCGCCCCTTTTACGTCATCTTTGAAATGCCTTTGTGGCTTCTCGATACGTGTTTCTCCCTGCTCAGCTTCTGCATCTTCCCCAGGCAAGGGTTGAAACTCCCCTCTCCGCTCGCGGAGAGGGGACGGGGGTGAGGTTCTAAGCACAGGTAACAGAAACTTCGTAAAAACTGTTTAAACATCCAGCTCAATCACCCCTTCGATCACCCGTGGTATTCACTTCCAGACTCAGCATGTTCTCAGCAACTAACAACCGGGATCAAAATGTGAGAAGGCCGACCTCTGTCATGATATATAGTCTGATTGGCCGTCTGCATTTCCGTATCTGTGCCCGGATCGTTGCCCGTATTCAGGTTGCGGTCCCACAGAGGGAAACTACTGCTGGTAACATAGACCCGGATGCGGTGTCCCTTCTTGAACAGGTTGCTTGTAACCTGCATGTCTATGGAGAATTCGTAAACCCTGTTCGGTTCGAGCAGCTTCGGCTTTCCCCAGACATCCTCGCGAAAACGTGCTCGGATCACTCCCTCAGTGATATTGATCGACCGTCCATCCGGGTGCACGTCCGTCAGCCTGGCCACAAAATCCGTATCGGGGGTGGAGGACGCTGCGTAGAGCTTCAGAACTATCGGTCCGGTGACCTCTGTGTCCTGCTCGAGAATGTCAGAGGTATACACCAGCACATCAGGACGCACCTCCAGCGGACGCTGATCGAAAGGCCCGGGCTTTACAAAATCATACAGCCCTGGATTGTACAGTCCGATTGAATGGTTCCCTCCCAGAGTGGGGACGGGATCTTCGGGATCGTACGTGTAACGGTCCGGTGGCTCGACCTGCGGTTTCTCCGGACTCAGCCCGCCGCATTTATGAAGGTAATAGTTGACGTAGCGGGTGCGCGCCAGGGGCCATTCGTATTCATCGCGCCATTCGTTCAGGCCCATGACGAAGATACGGATGGGCGCATGTTGAAACTCGGATGGGTCCCTGTCATGCAGGATGCAATCGAGCCATCGGTGTGTAGCGTCGTTTTCCGCCAATGAATTCTCACCGAAGTCGAGCTCTCCAAGGACCGAGGTGGGATTGATCCCGTGTGTCCAGGGGCCGATGAGCATGCGGTGGCTCCGGCGGAGTTCCGGCGTGGGGGCGTGCTTCCTCAGACCGAGGAAATTGGCTACTGTCTCAGCGGCGTAGTTGTCATACCATCCACCGATTAGGAACACGGGCATATCGAACAGATTATACCGATCCCGTATGTTTAAGACCTTCCAGTGTTCATCGTAGGAGGAATGCTCCACATAATCCCGATAGTAATTTACCCTGCCGGCTCCGCTGACTTCATCCAATGAGAGGATCGGCAGCTTCCGCAGGAGTTCCGGGACATCCAGCAGTGGCATCATGTTTGCCTCAGACGTTCGGGAAGCCGCCTCAAAGCAGAGCCAGCTCCATGTAAGCGCGAGGCTGAAAGCACCGTCACAATAATACGCACGTTTCCAGCAGTCACCTGCCATGAAACGCGGGTTCAGCACCCGGAGAAATTTGTTTCCCGTAACTGCTGCATGGAACTGGGTTGCCGCCAGGTAGGAATCGCCGAACATCCCGATCTCCCCGTTGCACCACTGCTGCCTACCGACCCATTCCAGGGTATCAAATCCATCATCTGCTTCATGGATGAACGGGTAGAACTCACCCTGCGAATCATAGCGCCCACGACAGTCCTGCACGACAAGAGCCATCCCATGTTTGATGAGGAATGGATCGTAAATCCCAACGCGGTTATAGGCTGTCCTAACCAGAACGATTGGGAAAGGTCCCTCCCCCAGAGGCAGGTACACGGTCGTCGACAGCTTCGTTCCATCCCGCATGGGGACTTTGACATTTCGCAGGATCCTGCAATCCCGACCATCTGCCGGCTCGATGCTATCCGATCCGCTGACGTATCTCATAGTGTCGAATCTCCGCAGTGCTACTTAAATGATTGGATTCAGTGGTGATTTCTCACAGGGTCCTTCCGAATGCCCTGCAATGCGACAGCTAATAATATAAAGATGTCACGAGAAATACTTGCTATTAGTTCCTTCACTCATCTCGATAGCCCTGCATAAGCTCCACACGGTTGCCCTCTGGATCATTGAAGAAGCAAACACGCATACCGGAAATAATGCCTGAGCAATCTATGATCTCCCCAACCTGGATGCCATCGGCCTTGAGACCGGCAATTGCATCCTCCAAACTGGAAACTTCGAAGGCCAGGTGCTTAAAACCCACGGGTTGTTCGCCGCCAGTGGCCTCCGTACCAGGATCAGCCGAAAATAGCTCCATACGCATGTCGCCAAGGCGTAACATGACGAACTCGTTTGGCATGCCTGCATTGAAGGTCCTCGTCCGCCGGAAACCGAAGTGCTTTGCGTAAAAGGCTTCCTGCTTCTTCAAATTGATACAATTCAAAGCTACGTGTTGTACAGCTCCCACTCTTTTCCCTCCTGAAGTTGCCCAGCGAGCGAGATGAGACGCTTCGGGAACCGCCAAAGTATCGTGATTCTCAAAGTCGCTCTTGATCCGCTCGTTGGGAATTCTAATCCCCGTTTTTTACTGTATGCTGCCCTCCTGTAGGAGCAGCACCCCCTCCGGAAAATCCTTCGCCTTGTCCATCAACTTTCCGTCGATTACGATATCTATTACATCCTCAAGAGCAATCGCAGGCCGCTCATCGGGTTTGACGGTTCTCAGTTCCACGCCGTCGAGTTTCAATCCCCTTACGTGCCAGCAGAAAAGCCCGAATGCCGGAAGCCTTCTGGCAAACATAGTGCTTTCAGGGTAACGATCCGCCTGCTCTCCGAAATTTCTGGTCGTATCTTCTATCTTACCTCCGCCTGCGAAGGAGAATTTGAGGTTCTTGAGGATCAGGTTTTCGACATAGTGTCCCGCTATACCGGCGATGGCGCAGCCCGTCGGTCCTGCTCCGGTAGCCACAACATCGCTGATATTGACATTGCGCAGTACACCAACCCCAGGGCGCGGCATATCCTTCCTGAACGGACGGGCGCGATCACCCAGACGGACGAAAATCGGCGCGGTAGTTTTCTCTATTCTAACATTCGATACGTTTACACCGTCCATCGTTCCGCCGTCCACGATCTCTAAAGCAATACCAGCCAGGCCGTTGCGCCTGCCGTAGATCGGTTCGCTGTCCGCCGAAGGCTTGATTACACAGTCCGAAATATTCACGTTCTTGAATCCGCCATTGGACTCCGTGCCGAGTTTGATGGCATTGCAGTGACTGCTTACGGTACAATCTGTAATCGTTACATTCTCGCACGCCCGCGCGGATGTGCTTTTGAGTGTAATCCCGTCATCATCCGAATCTCCGACAACACCAGTGATCAGCACATTGTGACATCCGTCGATGTCGAGCATGTCATTATTTCTGTTGCAGTGATTGTAAGCCTTGATGCCACGTATGGTCACATTATCACAAGCAAGGTAGTGCTGCATCCACATAGCCGAGTTTCTAAGCATGACATCCTTCACTAAGATGTTCTTACAGGAGATGAACCGGATGACAAAGGGTCGTTTTTTGTATATACCGTTAAATAGACCGCCCTGACCATCGATAGTGCCCTTGCCGATGATGGCGATATCTTCGAGGGCCTCACCGTAGATCAGACTCCTGTCGGTATATCTGTCCGTGTATGATCTGAACGCCTGAACGGTCACAGGATAATCGTCCAGATCCGGACTGCCCAGCAGTGTAGAGCCTCTGTCTATTTCCAGAGTGACACCGCTTTTCATAAAGATTGTGCCGGAGAGAAATCTGCCCCCGGACAGACGTACGGTTCCACCACCTGCCGAGGCGCATTCATCTATGGCCTTTTGAATAGCCTCCGTGCACAATGTAGTGCCATCCGCCTTTGCACCATACTTGATCGGGTCGTACACCTTGTCCTTGCCCAAACAAGCCCCAAACATCAGTATCATTAAGCACATAATAATATAACCTTTCAGCATATTGCCCATCCCAGTGTTGCGACCGCGTTTTGCCTGAGGACTCAGGCAGGCGCGGAATGACTCCCCGGCCCCTCGGCTTCCACGAGTCGCTCGAGAAGCCTTAATGCATCACCTATACGTGCATGAGCCTCTGCATCTTCCTCAAACCGCCCTTCGTGCATGAGCCGGAATGCCGTCTTGAGCGCCCCGTTGTGTGCCTCGCATCGGAACAGGTTGTAGAACACGCGCGCTGTATCCTCATTAACATCGGAGCCTGCGGAGAATGCGCTACAAAACCTCTCGAATAGTGGGAGATAGGTCGATGGGAAGAGTCGCCGCACCTCCTGCTCCCACAACCTCCGGACCTCATCCGCCGAGCGGAACGGCTCACTCACCGCGTTCAGATATTCCGCAAACGCCGCAACCCGATCCTGCCGCAGCAGCCGAACCATCGCGTCTTCGCGCTTACGGAATGGTACAGTCCGAAACGCGCACACTCCGCTGTCGTCGAAGCCGACGCGGACCAGGAATCCGATGCGCGTACATGGTTTGCCGGTGTGTCCGGCATAGTCGAAGAGGAAGTTTCCCAGACTGTAGAAGATAAGGCCCTGCCCGTAGCGTTCGATCCCCTGGGGGATATGTGGATGGTGGCCCAGCACTAAGCTTGCCCCCGCGTCAACGAAATCGTGGTAAAGCTCCCGGACGTACGGTGAGGGAAAGGGCTGGTACTCGTTCCCTGCGTGTACGGAGACGACCACGTAGTCATTGGTTTCCCGTGCGCTGGCGATCTCGGAGCAGGTAACCACCGGATCCAGTCGGGCAGCCCCCGGGCCGTCTTCCTGGCACTGGGCGAACTCCCCTTCCGCCACATTTACGAAGCAGGCACGCCTTCCTCGAATCTCCAACTGCACAGGCGCACGGGCCTGCCGCTGTGTCAGCCCTGCACCGTGGAAGCGGATATCGCTATCTCCGAGCAGTTTCAGCGTGGATGCAAGCCCGTCGATCCCCTGATCCATGATGTGGTTGTTCGCCATCGCCACGATGTCGACACCTGCGGCCTTCAGGACAGGAATCACCGGAGGCGACGTAATGAAGTTCGGCCCGGTCTTCTCAATGGGGCTTTCCGCGGTGCACACCGGGGACTCCAGGTTTACCAGCGTAAGGCCCTCCCCGCGCAGAATCTCCACCATCTCTGCCCCCATGACCGCCTCGGGTCCGTCTGCCAGCAGGACCTTTTCCACTCGCTCGATCGGACACACATCGCCCCCGACCACGAGGCTCCACACCTCCCGCTTGCTGCTTACTGTGCTTGATCCATCCGGACGGAGCCTCACGCTCCTCTCCTTTCCAGGTGCACTATGGTGTGGCAATCCACACCGCTGATCGTCCACCGAACCGCCTCGCCATCGCATTCCCAGGGAATACTCACACCGGAAACGCCGTCCACAACTCGTCCCACCTCCCAGGGAGGGCGGCAGATGCAGGTGATCGGGCTAGGGTCGCTCCGTCCATCGAGGAACATTGTCCCCGTCTCCTGTTGTATGCGGATGAGGTGGATGTACCAGCCGGAATCATCCTCGGCAGCCACGACACGCAGCCAGGAAGGTCCATCGATCTCAACCTTCGATGGCACACCGAGTAACCTGAGGGATTCCGTAATGAGGCTGCGGTACCACGGATTGGGCTGATGCTCGAAGGCCTGCAGGATCGGCACGGGCAAATACACACAGGCGCCAGCACCGTAGAGATGGTACACGATACCGGGCCATTCCGTTCGGCGCCCCGGCGGCGCGTGATCGTGGTAGATATGAAAACCCCTGCTCCAATCCGACTCCAGAATCGGTTCAGTAATACGCCCGTATAAGGTCGTACCCTCACGCTGCGTGCAGTAGATGGCCCTGTGGGTGGAGTTCTGCTGGTATCCCACGTCCTTGATGAGGAGCGGCATCGAAGGGAGACCCGCCGCATACGGGCCTTCGAACTGGTCCAGGTAGACCAGAGAGAAACCGGCATATCGCTCGAAGTCCACCCCAAATACGTCGGCCAGCCCGAAGTTGTCGCGTTCCTTTCCCTCCTCATCGAGGAGCGACGTGTTATATGTGGCAATGATCCCTCCACCCTGCCGGACAAAATGCCGCATCTCCTCCTCCGCCTCATGACTCATGCAGCCCACGTTCGGGAGCAGTACCACCCGGTATTGATCCAGTTGATCCAGCGCGTGCTCCCCAGAGATGAAGTCGAAAATCACCTGCGCTTCGTCCAGGAGCTTGGCACACGTGATGGAGTTACCGATACCCTGCGCCCTATCCGGGAAGACCTCCTCGCCATTGCCCACGTAGCCTCGCATCACCCGATGAGTGTTGGCATAGCGGACACCGGCCACCGAGTGCAGAACCGCACACTCCTTCAGGGAGGGCTTGCCCCGACACAGGTCCTCGCGCTCCCTCACCCACGAAAGCAGTCCCTCGATGAGATGGTAGACCGGGGAGAATGCCCTCCCGGCATAGTCCCCACAGGGGGGTGCCACATGATTGATGGTGACAGCGCCACCGTTGGCGAGGGCCATAGCCGCCATGCCCTTCAGCGTAGGCAGGGTGGTAACCGTGTGGTGACCCCACGAGCCAATGGACTCCGGCATCCACATCTCGAAGGGACGGTCACACGATCGCATCCACCTGGCCTTGGCGCTGCACAGATCATATGCCGGCGGGTGCGCCTCGGTGCCGGCGAAGCTCAGGTGCCCATCCAGCTCCGGGTCATCACTGAAATTGCCCGAGCCGTTCCACGTCCACAACAGGCCGCCACGCACCCGGTCACCACGCTCCTTGATCTGCAACAGAAGCTCCCGCCGTACGTTCCGGCGGAATTCACCGAAGTCCAGCAACTGACGGACCCCGAAGCCCCCCGGCTCCAGCTCGTATCCCATGGCCTCCCGGAAGCGATCTCCGCACGAGGGACAGAAGCAGCCCAGCCGGTGCCAGTACTGGATGTCGAGCATGATCCCGTCGACATCGAAACGCGAGACGATCTCCTCCACCAGCTCGACGATCCGCTCGCGGTACGGTGAGTTCATGCAGAACATGGGGTAGCTCTCGAAATAGAGTGACTGGCCACGGCTGTCCTGCTGGAGCCACTC
>CAZTBA010000256.1:0-8904 GCA_964611725.1 uncultured bacterium | reverse complement strand
ATCACCCTTGCCGAACATACCGATATGTCGGCCCAATCGATCGAACATATGCACACCGTTGGTATCCAGCGCATACAAGTTTCCCTCACCATCAACGGCCACACTCTTGGGGGCTACTAATTCTCCGTATGGTCCACCATCTGTCAAATAATCCATCTGTGCCTCCGGTACTTCAGAAACTGCCAGAATGATCCCAATGAGTAACCACAGTGTCACTCGACCCCATTTCATACTTTACCTCCGTTGGAGTGACACCCCATCCAGCAACATTTCAGAATCTGGTCTCAGACGGCATTGGAAGAAGAATGTGTCCTTAGCTCGCCCCGCACCCACCCAGGGAGTGTCATCCTCATGAATCATGAACCGAAATTCTGCGGTATGATGAAACCAATCCCCTATCAGGGGTGACACCCGGGTTGGGTTTCCTGCATCATGATATTCCACTATACCGCTTCCTTTTACCAGATAGGTCGAGAATGTGAGACGATAGGTTCCCTCCGGTTCCAGTCCGAAGATCTCCTGCCCTACTCTTCCTTCCAAGGACTCATCCGGGCTTACTGGAAATATCCCATGCACTTCCCATTCCTCAACAGTCCGGGTGTGCACGCGCAAGCACAGATCTCCTAAAGGAGATCGACCACTGACCTTCTCAACAGCAACATTCGGCTCACCGAACACCAACCAGTTGAGCATGTCTTTGTCGGCCATATCGCCATCTGGCATGAGATTGTCACCGGTTATGTATACGCCGTTTTCCATAGTGTAGTTCGGGTAGAAGAGCAGTCCGTCCGACAGTTCCAGTTTCGTAGGCGAGATCACCTTACGAACTCGGGTAACCTCAAAGCTATTCTTGTTGGGACCAAATTGAGTTTGATATTTCGGGCGCCAGCCCAACTCACTGCCACAGGAGGTTGAGACAAGTATCTCCTGACCTTCACAGAAGGTATTTGAATCCACGTCCAGAAACACGGGTCCTTGACTGGGCCAGACACTCGTAGTTATCATAGTTTTTTTAGCATGCTGTTTTTGAGGTGGCCCAGAGGCGCGAATTTTGTGTTCCCCAGGTTGCATTTTGAATTCAGCTACACCACTATCCTGAGCAAGTGGCACTGTGGTCTCCCCATCGATACGAAGCTCAGCTTTCTCTGGTATGGCCAACTTTAAGGTTGTGGGGTCATTCAGTCGTACAATGCCCCAACATTCTGACCTTTCGATGCGAAAGCTTGCCGTATCCACAGGCTGATCCGATTGAAAGAGTAAAATATCGTTGTATCTTAGTTCTCTACCACCCCAGAGAAGAAAACGATGTGGGTTATTCTGGTACGAAAGTCCCACGGCACAACCCTCGCCATCCATTTCAATCCCTTTCAGGGAAAGCTGCCCCATCTCTTGAGCAAACAGGACAACTTCTCGACCGGCACCATACTCTAAAACGATACCCTGGACGCCACTTCCCTCAACTCTATGTATACGGTGGTTTTCAACACTGCCATAGCATCCCACAGGATGCAAAAGGGATAGGAAGGCAGTCGAACCAACAGGTTTTCTGGGCGTCACAAGCAGATGCCGATATCGCTTGAACGAAGATGAATAACCAGGAGAATAGGCGCTTGGTGTCCCCTCTGCAATGGCCTCACTGGGGAAAGCCATGTCAACAGACAGGGCACCCCCTTCGTGCCGAAACAGAAACCGCGGCACAGAATCCTGTCTTTCCAGCGGTACAATCTCTCCGGCGGTGTGGAGACGCCATTCGAAGCGCGAAGGAGCCTGGGCTTGAAGACTGTCATACACTACGAAAAAGTCCGGCCGGATGAACACGATGGTCCTGGTGAAACCCGTAAGACCTGCCTCAGCGCGGTAGGCACGCCATGCTTCTCCTTGTACCAGGTCGTAGCCAGGGCCATGGTGGAATCGCCGGATATCTGCTGTCCCCAATTCGCCAGGTTCCAGCATGGCAATCCGTATCTCCCGCTCAGCTTCCTCACCCTCCTGTCCAATCCCATTCACAGTAATCGTATTGCCCACATAGGTGCGCCGCGTCGTGGAGGGATTAGGTTCCTCCGTGACAAAGGCGCGGCCAGAGAAGACTTCGAATGCTCCCGCCATCGGCTGAGCGTGCCAGCGAATGGGTGAAACGTCGGGGTCACGGTAGTTGCCGCCCACAGGAGCACAACAGAACCAGAGGACAGGGGCATCTGGACCCCATCCCCCTCGAAGGATAGCCTGCCCCGTGTCAGGGAAGTAGGCCGCGGTCGGCCAGTTCGCCAGCTCACATTGGACCGGAACAGTGGGGTCGTAACAGGCCAAATCGAATGCCTCCACTGGCGGACTATCATAAAGGGGCAGTGCCCCTCGAATCCCTGAAGGGTCCCGACTGAGGACACGCAATTTATGCCCAAACCATTGCGCGTGTTGGTCGCGGTATGCCGATGCGAGAATATAAAGAAGATAGGAATCGCCTGCCACCTTGTGGGCATGGCTATCCCCGTTGAATGCTATATGGTCCAGCATCTCACCCACTGCACAGAACTGACGGAAACGAACGTGATTGATCAGGGCAGTCTGACCGTGGAAAAGGTTCAATCCGGCATTACGGAGAAAGATCATGGGAATAAGCTCAGACGAATAGTGCAGGGTGAACCACGTACCTGCATAGATATCAGATCCATCCGGTGGATAAGCCCTGAGTGTCCGCTGGAGAAACGATATCCCCTGCTCCAGCCAGGACTTCGCCTCAGGAACTTCCTCTAACAGGGCCAGTCCAACGGATATAAGCGCAAAAACCCCACGATTTATGTGATTATCGAGGCTTACTCTGCCGTGGTAAACCTCTTCCCATTTCTTATCGAACCAGGTTTTGTGGCGTTTAGTACATCCCGCTATGCCATCTACTATCTCCTGCCGCACAGTAGCCTGTCCGGGGCCACTCAGAAATCCATTTAGAAGGTCAAACGCTATCCCTATACGCATGGTTCCAAGCCCATCACCTATCACAGAGGAGTCCTCGCTCTGCATCACTGAACGTACTGTTTCTGCAGCCCTCTGTGCCGCCTCGGCATCATCGAAAAGAAGCCAGAGCATGGCATCGTGTATCATAGTTTGTATCGGTGTTGGTGGATCATTCAGAGGTCTGCCGCGTATAGCCTCCAACATTTCCTGTTGGACTTCATCAGGGTGTTCCCGGATCTGACGGAGCCTCTCATTGGTAATCAATAGACGCGGAGGCGCTATGATCTTCAGATCAGACACCTTTATATTCTTGCTCATGATTATTTCCTTTGGATTGAAATGGTGTTTGATTGCCTTAATTCTCCTAACCTACCTTTAACAACTTCGGTCTGTTTCCTCAGTCTTCCATTCCGGGACGACCCCGTTCAGGGCGCGGCAGATTGATCATAAGGACAGGATCCTCCCGGTGCCTCTTCATCAACTCGGCCCTGACCTTCAGATTCTCCACCAGGCGGAGTCCCTTACCACCCGTCGCATCGGAAGTAGTCAGAATTCCATCAACCTTCCCCTCCACCAACTGGATCAGCCGCTCGGTCGTTGCAACCTCGTCGTCAATAATCTGGGTCATGGAGCGTTCCGGTTTGGGCGTACCTTTCCCGGGGACCAGGTAGCCCCCTGCCTCCATCCAATTGCACTGTGAACGCAGCCACTCCATAAAGACGGCTATGCGGGTTCGCTGAATTTCCAGAATCTCTCTGACTTCCTCTCCAGCGCATTTCATGGCACTGCTTAGAGTATCGATCGATTCCTGCAATGGGGGCAGTACATGACTCCAATAGCGCCCAACGATCCATGCGCGGGAATCTTCTCTGCGCTGTAAAATGGACAGCGGATGGGACCCTGGAAGGAGGGAGAGTTTGGAAAACTTGCCAGATTGGCAATAGGAGCGTTCTTCCTCTGTTACCATCTCCGAATTTGGGACAAGCGGCTCGATAAACCAGTTGAGGCCGAAGTATGGCGTCCAGTAGGGACGTTCACAGGCTGCTTTGTCACAGAGCTGCCAGGCCCTGCAGAGATCTCCTGCCAGATCACTGCCTACCCATTCCTCTGCCACCACCCGGATGACCTGATCCGGTGACTCCTCAGCATAATTTAGGTAACGCTGCAGGACACTCTGATTGACATCATAAGGAACTGTGGTCGGGTCCGATATCACGCCATAGAACAGGACCTCGTCCGGGTCCATCCCCCTGACGATCTCCATCGAGCGGATTAGTGTATAAGGATAAGGAATGGTGCGGACTGGGCCGCTGGTATAACCTGAAAAAGGGGCATTAGTGGGAATGGATACAGGTTTGCCGAGAGTACGCAGTTCGGCCACACTTCCCTTCAAAAGATCGGCCATTTCCTCTCGTGCCCTGTCGTATCCAATTTCGTCGATTTTCATCCCATACTTGTAGGACCCCCACCAGTCCTCCAAGGAACCACAGACCCAGTATCCCTGGGCAATGCCGGTCACCTCTGAAGGTGTATGTCTCAAGGTCTCCTTTCGCTCGTCCCCGTGGATGTACTCAAACAGGAGGATGCGAAAATCGGAGATCACCGCCTGAGCAGCTTCGAGCAGCAGGTTAACGAAAGTATACATTCGGACTGTGGATGGAGTATCCTGGCAATGGCGTGGGCCATTGCTGCCCGCATACAGTGCATTGGAGTAACATAATCCTGTCCCACTGTCGCCGGAGTAGAAGATCATAGTATCCACTTGAGGGAAGAGAGTAAGAAATTTTACCATACTCTCCCTATAGTGCTGCTGAATCTGAGGCATATCCACACACGGTGCATAAAGAGGAACCAGTGAGGCAGCCGGATGATCTACTCTTGGACCTCGCAGATGTGGATGTCTCTGATAGAAACGTTCCGGCTGGAACCTCGGCTCGCCCATAAGAACTGCCGGTTTCATGCCATAGCGCGCAGCAACCTCTATATTTTTCCTCATCACGGCCCGGTTCTTCGCCAGATATGCTTCCGGATATACATCCTGATTCAGATCGGTTGAGACATACATATCTAGTGAAGGTCCCCAGACAGCGAAATTTACATAAGTATTGGTTGGGTCCTCGAAAATCGCGGGATGATAAGGATCTGGGAGAACGTTGACTATTACGCTGGTAGCTCCGAACTTCTCACCCTCACAGCAGTATCGTTCGACATCAGCAGGATCGGTGGTGGGCAATTGGCCCAACATGATCTTTTCAAAAATGCGGTTTTCTCTTCCCGTTTCCATATATCACCTCTTATATTTGCTTATTCTGATAAGTCAGTTTACGGTAGGCAAAGATTCTATGTATAGATAACGCTCTGAGTAGTATCGTCTAGACGATTTTCGACATTCAATTTCAAGAATCTTCCGCACCAGGAGTCGCGACGAGCCCATAGAACCCTAGGATCGGCATGTTCTCTTCCACATCACGGATATGGGACGGTGGGTTTGTTCCAAAAGCCCCGTGAACCAGTGTTTGGCCAACAGTTGGACGCTCCAATTCCAACTGTACCCGATCACAAGCACTGCATGAGACCGCCTGAACAGGTATGAATCCCTCCGTGTCTTCCACAACGAAATCACCTTCGCCAGGCCCTACGAACGCCAGATGGCCGACAACATTATCGAACGAGAGTTCGATAGTTTTCCGACCGTTAGAGAGAAAAGCCTCTCTTACATCCGGAGCCTGCCAGGTAATGGCTCTGCCATAGGCAAGAGCAAGTGCCGCTCGGGCTTTTCTCCTCCCCAAGATCAGGTTACTATCTGGATTGTTATGGCCAAAGTGGTCTGATAGAGGAAGGTCGAGAGTAGGTAGAACCGCGACGTGACCAAGATTAACAGCCTGTCTCTGAGCCTCCCTTACGATGCTGTAACCTCTTTGATCTTCCACGCTTGCTGATCCGGCATAACGATTCAGTTGGGCGATGATTACCGGCAGGTCAGGCGTAGCCAAGTCACTTCGTAGTCGCCTTACAAAATCTGAGAACCGACGCTCATAAGTGGGAGCCAGGGCTGGATCACTATCGGATTCCCCCTGATACCAGAGCATACCACGGACATGTCCACCAACAAGCTTTACATGTTGGATCAGGCTTCGATAGAGATGAGCGTCAGGGTTCTCAACCGGATTCCAGGCAGAAAGTGAAGTAGCGCCGACAGCAATCTGTATGATACCGATAGGGTAATGCAAAGCTGTCTTCAGATCTCTGGCAAACCGCAGATACGGAGAATGTCCGGGGTTAAGCCTCAGAGGATGTGCAGCGATATCCCATGTTCCATCGTTTCTAAGGATATGTACTCCCAATTCAGGCGGGTCAAAGACCGGGCCACGTCCACATCCTGCCGCGTTACTCTGACCAGCTATAACCCAGATATCCCCTACCCCAAAGTGATGGATCACATTACCATAAGGGCTCCACTCGGAAGCAGTCGGATCGATGAGCAAACGGGCCTCCAGGCGGTAGAGCCCGCCAACTGGCACAGAATCGAACCTGTGCTCCCAGCTAATGCTGTCCTGTTTATAGGCCCGCTGCCACCCAGTGGAAGTAGATACCGCAGTGCCATCGTCCTCACGGGCGATCCGTAGTTGAACAGTGCCGCGATTATCAGGGCTCCGCCATCGGCCATGAACCGTCAAGGAGCCCATTCCCTCCTTGTTCTGCTGGACGATCTGAAAAGGGGCAATCCCCCCATCGATACACAATTCGATTCTACCTTCATGCATGTAAATTATTCCCCCTGCTTGACCAAAGGTATTAGGTTAATATTGGGTATGGTTTTGAGGCTTACCGTGTGACTGTAGAGATCTAAACGGATCGGCCTATATAACCTTGCACTTTCCTCCAATAAAGGGCTACAGAGCCTTCAACTTAAACTTATGGATTCCTGTCGGCAAATCCAGTACTACCCGATCATCCAAGAGTCGGGCAGGTCGAGCTGGTCGGTCATCTACGCGCAGGACGTATTTCCGAAACTGTTCCGGCCAGGACAGTATCAGCCGTGTGCCGCGGCCTGAACATTCCCCTTCGGCACCATCCAAGGTGAAGCGGATTTGAAACGGTCCGCGTCCCTCAGCCTGGAAGGGACCGAAAGCTGCGAAGGTCCCATCGAAAATTACAAACTCCATTTGGTTCTCAGCTTGAGTGATAATCCCGGCCTTACCATGAAATATCACATCACCAACCTGGGTGTGAAAGGTCTCAGGCGAAAGCCAAATCCATTGGGATGTCGTTTCCGACCGAACGAGAAATCCTCTGCAATCTACCGTCTTCATTATCTCCACAGGGGTTTCACCATGTTTCTCAGGATAGAGAAGCACCAGATAACCTTCTTCATGGGCATCGCTCATACGGAGGAAGTGTTGAGTCTCAGGCACAGCCCCCTCAGGTCGAGAGACAAACCATAACCCTCGAGGGAAGTAACCCAGCTTCCCTGCGTGTCCCCAACTCCCGGTGGAAAAGGAAGGCATACTGGGTCGTGCCACCACAACGTTTAAGTCCACATCGAACTGACCTGCAAAGTGTGCACAGTCGCCATTGATACCCACTTCTTTGGCCAAACAGTGTAAAGACCATTGTGTAGGCAGATTAGCCCGGGCGTGGTCAGCCATAACTAAGCAGTCCGGTCCTTTCAGAAAGATCATCTGTCGCGACCAGATAACAGGATCAATATCCTCGCGTGGCTCCTGCTGATGCCATGCCGGCTGGGAGTCTGGCGTTTCTCCCCATTCCTGCAACTGGTCGATAACTGTCTCTCCGAAGAGGTAGTCAGCCGTTCGGAAGGGTATGAACTCCCGGAGACTACCACGGCACCAATCCGTTTTGCCATCGAAGGAGAGGCGATTGTGAAACCAGGTCTGATTGTTCGGTGGATCGTACATACACCCATAGTCCAGACACAGAGGAACGCCCCTGGCATACCAATGAAAGCTCCCTTCATCAGGATCATAGTGATCTCGAATGGGACCCATCTTGACCAGACAGTAGCTTTCCTCCGTTGTGCCATAGCGGTTTCGGAAAACAGCCCCAAGCCCGGCGAACTCTTCGCTTTCCAGCGGAGGAAGAGCTTCTGACTGGAGAGTCGGATCCAGCAGCGCGGCCACCTCAGTCAACGCCACAGCAGGACCATTCAGGGGCGAACCTCCCTCCAGCCAGGCGTGCATCATCCTACGACTGAAGTCCGTGTCATCTCGAAACAGTTTTGCTGCCCAGCCGAACAGACACTGAGATCCCTGACTGTGTAACGAGATGTGTGTATCTCCAATGGTGGGCAGCATCCGGCGACCTGTACGGGGGTCAGGAGGCGTGCGCATACGTGCGAAAAAATCTAAGGCATCTCGGACTTTCTGTGATTTGGTGAAGTCCTTCCGGCCTATATTATGCAGGATCGCGATAGCCAGCATTGCACAGTACATCGTCCAGGCCTGATAGTTAGGGCATTCGACCCAGACTCCCCCGGGATAGGCATGTCTGTGGAACTCTTCCCCCACCTGATCCTCACAAAAGCGCAGCCACCCTTTCTGCTTTGGATGTCCATCTAACAGCGCCACAACAGCAGTTAGCGCAGTGAAATAATCACTGTCGAAGTTGAGATTACCCTTCCTGAACCCAAGGGAAACAGGAGGCCAGCAGCTAGGCTCCGTGAGCACGTGTGCCAAGAAGGCAAAGGCCGCCTCTACCCAGGTCTTCTCAGATTCGGTGAAGACCCCACTGTCAGCCACCAGGTCATAGTGTATTGCCAGCGGTCGCACGACCCTTGTCATCAGACCGGCGGGGATGTTGAAGTTCGTAAATCCTTTATGCTCCAGGAGATCAACCACGAAAAGGCGAAGCACCTCAAGTACCCGTTCCTTGGCCTCTTCCGCATACCGTAATTCTCCTGTGATAAGGTACGCACCGGCGGGATCCCGCTCATCA
>CAZTBA010000255.1:0-8930 GCA_964611725.1 uncultured bacterium | reverse complement strand
CTCGGTCTGCGAAGGGCCGGATGGCTTCGTCATGGCCTACGAATCCGACGACCGCGCCTACCCTGCCTTCACAATCAAGTTCGCCAGGTCAGACGATCTGGAGAACTGGCACAAGGTTCCGGATGCCATTTTCGGCACGAACCGATACACAGCATGCCCATGCATTCGCTATTCAAACGGATATTATTATGTGTTGTATCTTGAAACCCGCAGTCCAAGACACTACTTCGAAACCTATATCACGAGATCCCGCGACCTGAAGCATTGGGAACTTAGTGTCGCCAATCCGGTCCTCAGGCCTGATGAGATCGACGATGGAATCAATGCCTCCGATCCCGAGATCATCGAGATCGATGGGAAAACCTATCTCTACTACGCTGTCGGCGATCAGCTTACCTGGGCGAACGTCAAGCGGGCTGTCTATCCCGGGACCATGCGGAGCTTCTTCGAAGCCTGGTATGTTCACCCCGGATTGCCTGACACCGGCGCAGCCTGGTAATTCAGCTATGTAGATCGCTGTGACATACTAAGCCTTAATCCACAGAAGAAAGGAGTCTGGTTCTATGTTGGGAGTGAAAATCCTCAACAATTTCGTGTCCGAGCTTTTGAGCATCGTTATGGCCCAGTCTGCCGGTTACAGTGAGCATAAGTTCATAAACCCGAGGGAAGGCTGGATATTCATCTCCTCTGTTGCCGATGTCAGTGAATTGGACGAGGTGGTGATCTCACTCAATTCAGGGTCCTCGCAGGACACGGTAATCCTCCATGATAACCCTGGTGAAGATCAGGTTCTGGAGGCGATGCGCTATCTTCCTGCTGGAGAACACGTAGTAGCAATATCCTCGGAAGGTAAGTCGAAGTTGAAAAATCTGACCGTGAGAGCCGTACCGGAGATAACCTATTGCGGGTTCGGATATGAGCCACAAGTCTCCGAGAGCGGCCCCTACGACTGGGATTTTCTGAACAGACACATACTCTCCAATATCAATACTATGGTTGGGAGCGGAAGCCCGGAACACAAGCCCTACATCGAGGAATGGAAGAAACAAGGGAAAAGGTGGATTATCCACTGCGGGGCTCCCGGCAAAAATGCACGAGGTGAGGACATTTCCGCGGATGAAGTTTACGACTACTGCACGAAGAACATCGGCTTTCAGAATCCCCTGCTCGATGGTGTGATCGCCGACGAATTCCTGATAGAGGATCAGGAGTATCAGAAGAGATATTTGGGCTGGAACCCGGCTGTGAGGAAGATCGCCCAGGATGAACTGTTCAGGGGGAAGCTATTCTACCCCTTTTGTACCCCTCAGATGTACAGGTCCGATCTCACCAAAGAGTTCGTAGAAACGGTTGTAAGCTGCGGCTACAAGTTTGCCTTGATGCTGTATGTTAAGGAGCTGCCGACTGAGAAGGCCGCACGGGAATACCTTAACACTTACTTGAGGGATGAATGCCTTGACTGGAGGAGCCATTTTCCCGGCTCTGAAAAGGATATGGTCGTCTGTCTGGGATATCTTTCCAGCCTCCCGGTAAGCTTTAATATCGACCCGGGCGCTGACTTCAAGGTGTATATGGATATGCAGTTTAACCTGCTCGCCAACGATCCCGCTTTCCAGGGCGTATATGGTGTGATGGAGTTCTCATCGAGCTGCGCTGAAGAAGAGATAGTCCGCTGGCAGGGAAAACTTTATCGGCATTACTGTATCGAGGGTAAAACGGAGATGCTCTCCGAAGATCCCTATATCCTGCCCCATATAGTCAACCCTGACTTCGATGAGGGAACTAAGGGATGGACACTTGGTATGGCGGAGGAGGGGAGCATAAAGACAGGTTATATAGACGACTTTAGCTGGCTGCAGGGGAGGTTATATCAGCGATCCTTTGACAAAATCCATAAGGGATATAACAAAAGCAAATTCCTCTGGACCAAAAGGAGTGGCAAGAAGCCGAACACCTTCTCCCAGAGGATCAAGGACCTTGAACCGGGAAAGCTCTATTCCCTGAAGATGGTTACTGCCGATTACGGGGAACTGACCAGAGGAAAGTCCTTCGAGCAGAAGCACGCCATTTCCATAAAGCTGGATGATGCCGAAATCGTCGAATCCTTCCAGCATGTATATACGAACGCCTGGAGTTTTCGCCTCGGACCTTTCAACGATGAGAATAAGTTCTGGATGAACTACCATTTCATGGTATTCCGACCCAGGGCAGGTTTAAGCAGGTTGGAGGTATCCGACTGGGCAGGACCTGATGGACCAGGCGGCCCGATCGGTCAGGAGTTGATATACAATTTTATCGAGCTACAGCCCTATCTGGAGGAATAGAGATACATGGCGATAGGGTCAAACTCAAATTCAGATATCGACAAAGAGGTTTGAGCGGGAAGGAGAAGCTGTAATGTTCATCGATATTCATGCCCACGCATACCGAAGGTCCGGTCCGCCGCGGAACGGGAAGCAGCAGTTTTCTACACCGGAACAATTGATTGAACGCTATGATGAGATCGGGATAGAAAGATCCGTCCTGCTGCCCTTGGTCAGTCCGGAGGTCTATCTCCCTCAGTCGAACGAGGATATCCTCGAAATGGTCGACAATTTCGACGGACGGTTTATTCCTTTCTGCAACATTGACCCACGGGCCCTGACAAATTCGGTCGATGCTCCACTTGGCGATCTATTGCGATATTATCGAGACCAGGGCTGCAAGGGAATCGGAGAGGTTATGCCCAACATGCCCTTCCTGCACCCGATGGTTCAGAACCTATTCAAGCACGTTCAGGACGTGGAGTTTCCGCTGACATTTGACATTTCATCTCAGATAGGCGGGACCTACGGTCTGTACGATGACGTAGGTTTGCCACAACTGGAGTCCTGTCTAAAGAGATTTCCCAAACTGATTATACTCGGTCATGGGCCTGCTTTCTGGGCGGAGATCGGGCAACTGGAAACGCCGGCGGACAGGGCCAGCTACCCGGGTTACCCGATCGGGCAGGAGGGCGTCGTTCCAAAACTATTCCGCCGCTACCCGAACCTTTACGGTGATCTTTCCGCCGGCAGTGGCTACAATGCCCTCGCCCGTGATCTCGATTATGCGGTTCAATTCCTCAACGAATTTCAGGACAGACTACTGTTTGGAACGGATATATGTGCACCGGACCAGCCGACGCCATTGGTCACCTTGTTGCTCGAACTAAATGCTGCCGAGAAAATAAGCAAGGAAGTGCTCAACAAGATCGCAAGGGAAAATGCGATTCAACTCCTTGGATTGTAGTGATTGTCTTCTGCAAATGCTTATAGCTTCGCCGTTGCTGAGAAGTTGAGAGGTTCTTGTCTCAACTTTTGAAGGAGGGTCTTATGTTTGGATCGATCAGAGACCTGAGCATCGCCACATTCATCGTGGTTTCCACAGCGCTTCTGACAGCAAACTCCTGCGATCGGACCGATAGTGTTGGGACGGAACCGGGAGAAACCAGAACGTGGCCACGCAAAACGATCGATATCGTGCGATCTTTGTATCTGGACTCAGGTGGTATGCCATCACACGAGGTCTTTCTACGTACCCATGGACTGTATCCCCTAAATCAGGAGATAGGTCTTACACCCTACTTCCGTGCAAGCTACACAAAAGACAATGTTGAAGAGATCAAGGGGCGCTTGATGCCTCGTGCCTCTGCCGAACCTTTGTCTTTAGATTTCTATGCGGAGCATACAAGGAAACACGAGGCCCCCGACTCCGCCGACCCCATATGGGATGGTCGTGTCTACGAAGAGAACGGAAAATTAATCGTTGGAGGTTACTCGGAGAGGGTGTGCGAGCAACCTGTGGGCGAAATCGGCGAGGACGGACAGTTTGTTCCGAAATCGGAAGGGATATCGACCGATCAGTTTCTGTTGTTGAGAATCCCACCCGGGCAAATCGTCTTCGATCCGTTTGAGTGGAAACTTTCGCGCGTAACATCGAGCGAGGGAAAAACCATAATGGACCGGAAGCGAACTTTCCTTCCGATCAAGCTTTACGGCCGAGACGGAATGCCGATGGACAATCTGCGTTTCGCTTTGCGTAAGGCATCAGATAAAGCGTCACTGGTTCTCGAATGCTTCAGCGAGAACGGGGAAATCGAATTGGCGAAATGCAAACTGCTCAATTCGAATATAGTGGATAGATCCGAAGGCTACAGGCCGGAGTTGATCCCTGGATGCAGTCAACCCGCCATCGGAGATGTCATAACGTTCACTCTCAAGGGGGAATTCTCCAAACAGGTGCGAAACAGTGACGACATCCTTCAGGTTGTGAAATGGAGCAATTCATCTGAGCAAATTCAGCAGCGGGATATTGTTATAGACGGCCACTTCGATGACTGGCGAAACGTACAGGGTGTCAGCGATCCCGAAGGCGATCATGTGGATTACCTCTACCCGAATCCCGACACCGATATCCTGGAATTCAAGGTAGCCAACGACGACAGGCGCCTCTACCTTTACTCGCGGGTCGCGGGAGCACACGGACGGACCGGCCCCAATGGCAGATACTACTGGTATACCTACATCGACGTCGATGCTAATCCTGACACCGGTTATCCGCCAACCCGCGATGACAACTGCTATTTCGGCGTGCCGATCGGAGACGATTGTGAGGCGCAGTTCGAGTTTGTGGCTAATCGCTTCGTAAAGACCTTTTTCGGGTTCACCGGGGTCGGGGCCGAAAAAGAGGTCCTGGACGGGAAGTTGCAGATCGGACGATCCTTCTACTCCCCAAGGGATCCCCGTGGCCGCAAACGGGATCGCTACAAGATTGAGTACATCAACCGTGAAGGCTCGCGGTTCATCACCCACGACTATACCGAAGGCACCAGTGAAGACATCGTAATCGCACTTTCTCCGGACGGATCCCAGGTGGAGATGGCGGTCGATTTCGAGGGCTTTCTGTGGGATAGATCCGGAAACCCACTGATGCAGCCCGGCAGCGTGATCGATCTGGCGGTAGGTGCCGAAGCAGCCAGCGACCTCTACGGCACCGACAGGTGGGGGGCCGATTCGAGTCCCGTTATCTACGGCTATCGAATCGAATAATATGTAACCAGCCATGAATGTCACCCCCGGGCAGTTATGGTGTCACGCAGAACCTCAGGAAGGGCAGGGCATGCCCTGCCCCTACAAGAACAATGCTCAAAATAGATTAACAGATCCTTCCGGGATCAGCTTGAAAAACACAGCCACATCGACGGACGAAGGTTGCAGAATGCGAACCATCCAACGACATACGCATGATATCACCGAACACTGCGCATCCGGTCATAGCATCTGGAAAACGATGCTCATTACAGTCCTGGCATTCGGATCTATATGTCTCATACCTGGTTTTCCCACACGCCCGGACGCCGCAACTCCTGAAATCCGACTCCTGTGGAAGGTGCACACTAAGAGTACCCTGTATACCGCAGCCACGGTTGCCGACATCGACGGCGACGGCCTGGGAGAGATCGTGGTCGCCGGGATGAACGCCGTCATCGCCTTCGACGGAAAGGGAAAGGAATTGTGGCAGTGGCCCATCAAAAAACGGCTCAACACCTACCCTTCTGTACTGCTTCGGAAAGGAGGCGCATCACTCATCTATGCCGCCGATGATGATGGCAACTTCTTCTGTATCAACGGCTCAGGTCAAGAGGTCTGGCACGCCAAACTGAACGGTCCGTCCAACTGGTCCGCTGCAACCATAGGCGATGTCACCGGCGATGGCAAGTCCGAGGTCATCCAGGTCGATGAATCGGGCACAGTATGGGCCCTCGATGCTGTGACCGGGGATGTCGTATGGAGTACCAAGGTGCAAGGCGGGATAGCCGCCAGCCCGTCGGTCGGCGACCTTACCGGGGACGGCAGGCCCGAGATCGCCGTTGCCACAGAGGCAGGCTTCATCGCCGTGCTGGCAGGTGATGGCACTGTGATGTGGGCGCGGCAGATGGGACGTGAGCTGTACTCCGCACCCGTCATCTTCGTCGCTTTCGACGGAAGCGGCCGTGTCGTCGCAGGTTCGGGCGACGGCGAATTCTTCTGCCTGGATGGCGAAGGCAAAATCTTGTGGCATCTCCCACTGGGAAGCTCGATCGATTCCTCCATCTCCGTGGGCGACCTCGACATGGACGGGCATGCGGACATCTTCGTCGTCACAACCGGCGTCGTCGTCTACCGTCTCGACGAAAGTGGAACCGTCACTTGGTCGCTCGACATGCACATGCGTACCGATGCATCCGGCGCCATCGCAGACGTCAACGGTGACGGACGGCTGGAGTACGTATTGTGCACCCACAAGGCCCGCCTGCTTGTCATCGACGACAGCGGCAAAGTCATCTTCGAGCGCCAGATGGACATCCCCATCGTCTACAATGCCACGCCCACCTTCGGCAACGTTACGAAGAAGTCGCCGGGACTGGAGATGATCGTGTGCGGAGGCGACAGCGGCTGGCTGTTCTGCTTCGGCACTCCCGCGCCGTCGAATGCCATCATGCAGTGGGGTGGCTTCCGGCGGGACCTGACCATGGCCGGCTCCTGGCCCGGACTGCAAAAGTCCCTTGCTGTGAGCATGACTCCCGAGAATCTGGTCTGGAACGAGATCTTCAGCGGACAGGACGTCCGGTTCCGCATCACAGACACCCGGCGGCAGAAGCGCGCACTGCGCGCCGAGGCCAGTTGCACAACCCCCGATGGAGCGAAGCACACGGTGGTTGCTGACATATTGGGAGACAGGGGCGAATTGATACTGCCCGTCGAGGTGCTGGCCCCGGGAGTCTACAGCTTCTCCTGGTCCCTGCGCGATGCGGCGGGCAAAATGCTGGCCGGCGGGGAGCGTGACGTTTCGCTTCAGCCGTTTCTGAACGATCGGGTCATCGTCGCCCGGGCGATTGCCGAGTTGAGGGCTACGACCAACACCGTTCAGGGGACGCTGCCCCTCTCTGCCTCGGTGCTGAGGCGCGAGGCCAGGCTGCTGAACGCCGATGCCGAAGCTTTGGTGCCCTTGCAGGATATCTCATTGCATTCTGATGTCACATCGCGCCAGCAGGCCGTTGTGCAGACGGCCGAGCTGGTCAAACGCGCACAGCGCGCCCGGCGTGTGAGTGCAGTCATCGAGCAGGCGGCTGCACTCGGAGAAGGCACGAGCGCGATAGCGTTCCAGGGGCGGATGTGGGAAAGCAAAGGGGTATCCGACCTGCTCCCCGGACGAGCGGTCAACCCACTTAAAGTGAGCCGCCGGGTGGTGCCCGGTGAGCATGAGCCCATCGCCGTCAATTTGTTCAACGTGACCGACCGGGAACTCCAGGTGCGGGTCCTCATCGATGCTCCGGAGGGAGTGATGATGGTGCCTCACCGTGCCGTGAGCATACCGACCACCATGGGGGATGTGGCGTGGGATGCACTGCCTGAATTGGACGAGACCCTCATACTATCCATCCCTTCGCTTTCCACGAGGCAGTTGTGGCTGGACGTAGCTATTGATGAAAATATAGAGTCCGGCGACTACGGGATCAAGGTCCGCCTGCAGGCCATCAACGGTGCCGGCGTGCTGGAGGGACCGAAGAATGCGCGCGCGGTTCCTCCCCCGGAGATCCGAATGGAGTTCAGCCTGAAAGTCCTGCCGTTTGAAATGGCGCACACAGGTTCGTTCAGACTCTGCACATGGTCGCTTGTCGAGTCATCGCAGTTCAGGGATTATGCAGAGGCGACTTACGCGGATCTGCTGTCGCACGGAAACAATGTCTTTCTTGCTCCCCTCGGTGTGGCGAAATACGATGGGCAGGGACGGCTGGTGGGGCCGGTAGACTACAACAGGTTGGATGTTTCCATCTCGAGGTTCCGCGGCAAAGACGTGTTCATATTGCTCAACGGATTCCCCTCGTTGACACCGGTTTCAGGTAAAGATGGATACGGCAGCGCCACCTACCGAAAGGCGCTGAAGCCATACTTGGATGATCTTATCTCGCACATGGGCGATCTCGGCTTCGACAGGGAGCATTTTGCCCTCTATCCCATGGATGAGCCCGGAGGGCGCGACGGCTGGGTAGGCATAAACGCCCTGGCAGAGTTCGGGGAGATGGCGAGGGAAGCCAATCCGAGCATTCAAATCTACACCAACGCCAGTGGTCCTGCCGGCCCTCCCATGATAGAGGCGCTGGTGCCCTATATCGACATCTGGTCCCCGCCCGTTAACCTGGTGGCTACCGAGCCGGAAAAGATGGAGATCATGCGGGCGACCGGAAAAGCGCTGTGGTCGTACAACTGCTCCTACAACAACTACAACAAGCCTACCGTTCAGCAGCGGACGCTGAAGATTGCGGATGTAGTATCCGAATACCGCATTGCCGCCATCTGGGCTTTCCGCCACGGCCTGACCGGTGCCGGCTTCTGGACCTATTGCATGGGCAGTGAGGACCCGTGGACCCGCAACCGCAATGAATATATGATGGCCTATCCCGGTCGAAACCGGCCGGTGACCAGTCGCCGCTGGGAAGCGGTCCGCGAGGGCATAGAGGATTTCCGCATATTGACCGCATTAAGGGATCGCCTGAATGCCACGGGAGATGCCTCCCTCCCCGACGCTGCCCGGACGAGGATCAAGGGTCTGCTGGAAGAAAGCCTGCCGCAGTTTGTGGACGGCATCACCGACGAAGCCGGGCTCCGCCAGCTCCGCAACGAGATGATGGACTGTGTGCAGACAGCGGTTGCAGGCAATGGAGCCGAATAACACTCCTGAAGCGATGTGGCGTGGGGATGACGATTAAGAATTAAGTAATCTTTGAAATGCTTTTGTGGCTTATTGATATCCCTTTCTCTTCGACTAACTCCTGCCTCTTCCCCAGGCAAGAGTTGAAGCCCCCCTCTCCGCTTGCGGAGAGGGGATGGGGGTGAGGTTCCAGGAGCAAGTAACAAAAGCTTCGTAAA
>CAZTBA010000254.1:0-8942 GCA_964611725.1 uncultured bacterium | reverse complement strand
CAAGGATGGTTATGCATGCCCTCCCACCCTTGAGCGTCTGAAATCCATGAACTATACGGTCACCTATGCGACATGCACCGTCGTCACTCCTCGACGGCGGATTGTCCAGATGAGGGTAGGCAGTGACGATGATTGCATTATCTGGTTCGACGGCCGTGAGGTATGGAGATATGAGGGTGTACGGGGATTCCTTCGTGATGATGATATAGTGCAGGTGACGTTGCCTGCCGGGAAGACAAGGATACTTGCCAAGATCTGCAATCGCCTCGGCAACTATGGTTTTTCCTTACGTTTTACCGATCTATCCGGGCAGCTTCTGGATGGACTGGAGTTTTCGCCTACACTGGAGGATCTTGTCAGGTTTGATCGCAAGGAGGTAGATTGAACTATGTCAGATAAACACAAAGCCCCTAAAATCATTTTGAGAATTGCCTCTCAGAAGGGGACGTGCAGCTTTGGACACAAGGTAGCTTAGGAATTCGATGTGAGCGGAGCTACTCCCGAAGGTCTATGTCCATCGGCCTATCATAGTGCCTATCCAGCCATCTTTGCGCTGATGTTCGGTGGGCAACTGCCTTGGGAAGAGGAAAAGAATACAGCGCACATCGCCTGCCCTGATCCGGAGAATCCGGTGATTATGGAAATAAGAAGGGAAGGTTAGTTGCGCAGCAAAATCGAAAAGCAATACCGCAAGTGTGAATGCCGGGGAACAGATCACTTAAACTGACCAGTGCCCGGTGATGTGTGAGGATCGGGATGGCGAGACCCCTCTCTATCCCTTTTCGGATCAAGAAAAAGGAGTGTAGTGCCTATGCTCTATCGAAGTCTCGGAAGAACTAATCTGCAGGTCTCTGAACTTTCTTACGGCGCTGCCCGGGGAGCCACGGAGGACGCGCGGCAGTTCAGTGCCACGGTGAGTGCGGCTATCGACGCCGGAATCAACCTTATCGATACCGCCCCGGGGTACGATCGGGGTGATAGCGAGAAGGTGTTGGGCGCGGTGCTTCGGGGCCACGACGATGTCCTCGTCGAGACCAAGTATTGCCCTTACGAGAGCTACCTACCTGAAGCGGCTTACACTGGCACTCCGCAGGCGCTTATTGCCTCCGTAGAGGAAAGCCTGCGTCGGCTTCGACGCGACCAGCTCGACATTCTACTGGGGCACGGCATTCGGAGCCTGAAGACTCTGGATCGTTTCATGAGTGACGGTTGCTACGACGCGATGGTCAAACTCCGTGATCAGGGCAAGGTACGCTTTGTCGGAATTAGCGAATTGTCGGAGGGTGATGGCACACACGAAGTGCTGAGGCAGGCTGTGCCCACCGGTGCGTTCGATGTTGTCATGCTCACGATCAACTTTGTTTTGCAGACCGCTGTGGACTTGATCCTTCCGCTGTGCCGCAAGCACAACGTGGGAACCGTCGTGATGATGCCACTGAACCAGGCGTCGAAACAGTCAGGATTGGTGTCCGTCCCGGCGGCCCTGGAATGTGTACGACGTCACATTGAGCGTGGGAACCTGCCGGCCGAACGACCGTACACGGAACCGACCCTGCTCGATTTTTTGCAGCCTTACAGCATTCCGGAAGCGGCTTTGCGTTATGTTCTTGCCCACGACATCAGTACTTGCTGTGTGGGCACCCGCAGCCCGGAGCGTCTGAAGGAAAACCTGCGTGCGGTCGATCCGCCGTATATTGACCCCTCCCGAATTCAGCGGTTACGGGAGCTTTTTGGGCGAATACAAACTCAGGTGCGCTGACACCCACAAAAAGGAAGAACGCATTGTGAAAATACTCCAGATCACGGCACCCAGGGAATCCGTAGTCCGGGAGGTGGACATCCCCCGCCCGGGACCGGGCGAGGTCCTGATGCGTGTCAATGCAGTTACCACGTGTCCGCAGTGGGACCTTCACCTGCGGCACAATGAGCCGATGTTCATCGGCCACCGGTTCCATTATCCGTACACGCCAGGTCAACCCGGGCATGAGGCAACGGGCGTGGTAGAGGCAGTCGGACCGGATGTGGACACTTTGGCTCCCGGCGACCGTGTCAGCGCCTGGCGCGATCCCGGACACGACGTGCCAGGATGCTATGCCCAGTATGTAATCCACCGTGCCGAGAATGTCATTCCGGTTCCCGAAGGACTTCCGAACGAGGCCCTGGCGCCGCTGGAACTGGCCATGTGCATGGCTACGGTGTTCCGAATGATGAAGGATATGAATGTTGTCCGCGGGCGGTGTCTCGGTATAGCCGGGCTCGGACCGGCCGGACTGGTCGCAGTGCAAATGGCGAAGGCCGAGGGCGCGAAGGCTGTTTTTGGCTTCGATTTCCTCCCGCAACGTCGCGACCTCGCATGCAGCATCGGTGCGGACAGGTGTTTCGATCCCCGGGATGACCTCTCCAGCTTTGTTCCGGCGAGACCGGCTGCGCCACGACTTGATTCGGCGGTTGATTGTGTCGGGGCGAAGATTTCTGTGGAATTTCTCATGGACCGGACGGCGGACGTGGTGGCACTGTTTGGCGTGCAGCGTGAGGACTATACATATGGCCCGCATCACAACAGCGTGCGCCTGTGCGGATACAAGGGCCACTCACGGGAATCTGCCCAGTACGCCGTTAAACTTATTCGTGCGGGGAAGCTCACTCTTGCTCCACTCGTGACACACCGAATGCCGCTGGAACAGTACGCTGCAGGAATCGACCTGCTTGAGGCGCAGGAGGCGATCAAGGTCTGCTTCCTTCCGTGGGAATCGTGAGCAGCAACGCAGCCTAACAGGATCGAAGCCAAAAGTGTCAAAGAGAACAGAACCGCCATATTAGCGGTGAAAGCAGCATACACAGACTAATAGTTGCTATATTCGGGGCAGTTCCATTTTGGGACCGCCCCTTTTGCTTGTCGATGAAACAAGGATCGGGCCGTTCAGCGTGAATCTTGATTTGAGAGAGGAGCAAGAGCTTTGATATCTATATTTTCCTTGACCATGGCCAGAGGTTTGGATAAATTAAACCCCCAAAATGCTTAGGAAGGCAGTTATAGTTGGATGTCTTATATTGGGAGGGGTAAATTGGCTGAAAACGAGCATCTGAGACCATCGCTTGTCATGAGGAGGGACAATCTCGATAATATTCCTAAATTTGAGCTTCCGCCAGGTTACCACGTACGCACTTACAGGGATGGTGACCAGCAAGCCTGGTGTGATATACTCAACGAATCTTTCGAGGACAGTTGGACAATCGAAAAATTCACGGAGAAAATGCTCCAAAGCTATGGTTACCGTCCCGGTCGGATATTCTTCATGTATTATGGGGATGATCCGGTTGCCACAGCCTCGGCCTGGCGGATGAAGTCCATAGGAGATGATACCATAGGATACGTGCACTGGGTGGCTGTGAAGCCGGCACACCGGGGGAAGGGGCTCGGAAGGGCTGCCTCCATAGTCGTGCTCGAAAAATTCCGCGAAGAGGGATGCAGGGAAGCGGTGCTTCAGACGGACGATTATAGGCTCCCGGCCCTGAAGACCTACCTGAACCTTGATTTCCATCCCCTGTTGGTGGATGAGAACCAGAGGGAGCGATGGAGGAAAATATTCCAGAATCTCGGGCTCCCTGAGCTTATAGATAAATTCAGTTGCAATCTCTCCGGGCCTGTTTCCGATTTCCTGCAAAGACTGTAACACGGAACTACGCTTAAGGTGTCAACCCGATTGATTGTGATACACTATAAGGGACCCATGAAGGGACGGTGCCTTACCGGATCACCTCGGGATCAATAAGGTATTCGCAATAGAGCAGCATATTATTCCGTTCAATTGGACTGACATGCTCAGGCAAGTATAAATCGACTTCCTTCCATGCTAAGTAACACCACAGAAACAGTCTTTGAATTCTACTCGGAACCCGGTTCCACAATCTTCCCGATGAATAACATCGTCTGGGAATGATTTTCCCTGAGCACAAACATAAAAGGACGGTCAACACGCATAATAATCGAACCAGAAGGGCCGCCTGCGGATGTCTGAGCCATTTCAACAGAAGTAACTGCCGCGGCTTCCGTGCCTTCCTCGTTTACGTCCACAAAAGTCTTATGTTTAACTCCACTAATGAACAGACCTCCACCTTTGTGCATCCTAGTGAAGTCAGCCTGGTAAGGGTCAAAAGCGATTCCCATCCCTAAAGCTCCCAATACATCGTTCAGTGTTATATCGTATTTGAGTGTGAACCTCGGGAAGAAGAGTTTTACAGCACGCTTGGAGAAGCTGTTTGTCCAATGATCCCAACTCTCCTGGTCCAACTGCTCCACCAGATAGTCCACATCAACCTGCGGCTTCGGAAGAAAGATTGTCATGCTGAATCTCTCATCCCCATAAGGTAGATCGATGACCTGAAAATCATCGGTTTCAAAATACTGGAAATCACCCTCCTGAACCATCATTTTGCAGGGACTTTTAGAACCATCAGGCAGGTTAAACTGGTCATCGCTCGTGAGCTTCTTATCAAATTCGTAAGTCCAGGTGCCCTTGAAATATATCGCATTGATGAGAAACATCACAGTGTAGGGATCGATAACGTCGTCCACGATTTTCTCGATTTTCCCACTGGTATTCCTGTCAACCCAGCTATTTATTATTTTTGAAGCGCCTGGATCGTTGAAATCCAATCCGCTTACCTCTGCATTGAAATATGCCTTACAGAGATTGATGAATTCCTCTTCAAAGGACAAGCTCTGACGGTACCAGATCGAATTGGCGATCTGGAATTTCACCTTACGATCGAGTCCAATCAATAATTCTATCAAGCCTTCATAGGATTCATTGATCTCTTGAACCGTCAGACCGGAGAGCTCGAGGGTTTTCTCCATCGCCTCTTTAGTGCTTTCATCAGCACCGTTGTAGGTCATTCCAAGTGCCATCGAGACGCTCAAAGGAGAGATAAAGATATTCTTGTCGTTTTCTTCCTGTGCATTAATTTCCCTGAAGAGCTTGATACCGAATCTGTTATCTGATTCGACCAGATGTTTTTCGGCTGCCCTTAATTCACGCGGGGGTTCGGACGAAACAGGGTTTTCAGTACATCCCATAAGCCCGATGCAGACACAAAGGACGGATATGAATCCCGATGTTTTAGACATATAAACACCTCACTCTCAAAATCTGACTGGTATGCTCAAGCAGTGACAAATCGATTCCCTACTGCTCCGGATAAACCCTTTTTAGAAAGCATTGGACTTGGCCAATATATTCGCTTATTGTGTATATTCATACTCCGTATATAATATCTCTTCATCTGGTTGGTCACTATTCAAAGGAGAGATAACCGTCTCAGTGGAACTGATTGGATAGCCCCTTGAATTATATTGATATTCAAGACTGCCTCTTGATATTACCCCCCCTGTTTCAGGTGAATGACTTTCCCATGATACTACATTATTTGGACTCAGCAAGGCTACGGATAAGACTCCGTTTGCCAAGGGGAGGAAATATCTGGTATCGTGGCGATATAATGGGTTCTTCTTAGTGTCAAAGCTATATGTCAGGGTAAGTGGTCCTTCATATTCCACTTGAAAGAGGGGATAATGTTCCCATTTCCAGGCATTTCCATTACTGTCATAGTAGTAAAGGTACTCTGCAAACCCTGGGCTCATCGTCTTAATCAACTGATCATGCTCATTATAATAGAATTCCTGTATGCTATCGCTCCAACTGTCATCTATTTCTGACTTCACGTGGTACGTTATCATCTTTAGACGGTTTTTCTCATCGTATTCGTACTCCTCAATTCGTGTCTTTACATACTTGCTATTGTAATAGACATATTGTTCAACTGAGTTCAATGCATTATTTCGATAATGATAATCCGCATATATTGTACGTGTTGCCCGGCTATCTGGCTGCACACCCCAGAATTCATACCTGACTATATTACAGTTCTTGTCGTAATGATAGAGTCCATATTGTGCTCCTCCTACTGTTATTTTCCGCAATCTAAATTCGTCGCACACATCGTTGTCGCTGTTTATTATCTTATCACAAGCTATAGGAAGCAAACTCAAAGCTATTATTAGAAGGGTGGGAACCAACTTTTCAGAAGTAGGATACCTCCTCGTCCCGGAGCTTCTCGCCTGAACCAAAAGCCTTTCTTTCATGATGCTTACCTCCAAGTCTTGACTTGTTTCAAACTCTTCCTTCCTCTCTTACGGAAAATATGCAATATATGTGCCAGTTCGCCAAGATCCTTTCCGCAATTTCTACATGAGTGAAGGATGGAAGAGGCAGGGGCGTATATGAAATACGTATCTGGTATTGGAGAATGGCGGCACAGGAGGTCGCCGCTACGGATCGACGGCATAAAGAGGGGGCTTTGAAAAAAATTCAAAACCCCTGTGGATTGAGGCCACTTTTGCGAAGGTTATATGTGCCAAACCTCAGATTTCTGATACTTTCGCATTCAGAAGCTGAGGCTCAGAGAGCATGAGTAGAGGCTTTTGGTATGGAATCCATCTCCTCGCACGGATTCATCTCTGTACAGCCCGTACTGGGCATCGATTCCACAACGGTCTGTGATGTCCTTAGATAGCTTTACTACAAACAAATTGCCTTCCGTTTCCCTCGGTATGGGCACAAGAGGAAACCCCTGGATGTGCTCAGTGTATCTCTTCAACTGAAGAATACCGTAAAGTTGAAGGCTAATCTCTTTTGGAAATGTTTTTCCCAAAGCCACTGTTAGCCTGTGCGCGTTGAAAGAGTATCCATAGCTATTGGATCTGTTTTTCAAAAAGGCATACCCGCCGCTTATCAGAAGCACCTTGTAGAATTTAAAATCGACTTCGACCCGCCGTAGTGTATCCCTCTGGAGTTTTCCTCCCTGCTCCAGTCTTCCGTTCAAAGAGCCTCTATTGAACTTAAACCTCTTCCAGGAAGCTCCGAGCCGGCACCTCGGTCCTCTGGAGAACCTTCTGTCCAGATAAAATCCTGCTTCTTGCGCCCAGAAATTCAATTCCTGGAGTTCCCTGAAGTTGGCGAATGATCTCAGATAAGAGAAGGTCCCTGATAGATTTCCAGCCAGGCGAACCTTCAGGGATAAGCCGGCCGCACCCTGGAGATAGCCAACTTGACTTGGAAGATGCCTTTTCCCCCTATCTGTCAGGGTTCTGTTTTTGATCTCACCTTCTATTGCAGTGACAATGCCCTTCGTAAGCTCGTGCTGAAGGCTGAGATTCAGGGAATTTATGATCGGCTCGGCCGCCGAAAGCGAGTCCTGAGTTGGGGAGCTAAGGTACCTTTTGAGCGCGCCCTGGTACTGAAGGGATGTCAGGACCCTCCTGGATCGGAAAGGGGTTGAGCTCAAATCCAAATAGGATCTAACTGTAAGGCCCCCGGTCCTATCGTCAGTCTCCTCAAAGACATTGTCGTTGTATTCCAAGCCAATCTTCGCCCTAACCGTAACATTTCTGTTCCGATCCCCCTCTGAGGCAGACACCTGAGTTGCGGATAAAACAAGGAGACCCGCTAACAGGCAACTGATTGCCAGAGCAGGCTTAGGGTTCACCGGTTGTCCCTTTAGATTTCGATAACTCATCGGCTTTGCGATAGAACTCTTCGGCTTTCCTTGAAAGATCGGAGGACTTCCGGGTCAGCCTTCCGCTCTCCTTCCTAAGCTCTCCTATTTCCCTCTCAATCTCATCGGTAGATATGACCCACCCGGCGGCGGAGCGATCGGCAGCGGAACGGCCCGGAACCTGCTGAGCAACCGGAACCTGTTGTGCAGATTCCTCCAGCTCAAAAGGCTCTGCACCCTCAAGTCGCCGGGTCGCCAGCATATCCTCATCAAAAATGGAGAGTTCCCGGACAAACTCCCTGATTTTCTCTTCGCTCCTTTTCTCTTTCTCCAGTTCCTTTATCCTCTGGTCGATCAGCCGTAGCCTGCCCTGAAGTTTATCCACGAAATCGCTGATCAGATCCGCTTTTTCCTTTATCCTCTCGGAATTATCGCCTTCTTCGATGGCGATCTCTTCAGCCCGGAGATCCTCCACCCATGCTGGCTCCTCTGTGAGCTCCAAGCCCTCCTTGATAGTTCTCAATTCTCTTAACCTCCCTAATAAATGCTCCGTCTCCTCCTTAGAGCTCGCGACCAATTTTTCGAGGATGAGGGAGATCTCTGCATCACAGACCTGCTTCAGCACTCTCTTTTTTTCAGCGATGACCATATTGGCTGCTTCGATGTCGGCATCCAGGGTTTCGATACGCTCTGTCAGTTCCTGGGATCTTCTCAGATCCCTTTTCAGTCTGTATTCGTCAATGATCCCGATATCCCTGTCCTCCTCCTTCTTAAGGTTCTCTATCCTCCCAGCCAAGGTATCGCTCTCGCTGATGAGCGCCCTTTTTTCAAGCTCAAGCTGGTCCTGTCTTTTCTCCAAGCTGTCGATCTCCTCCTGGAGAGAAGCTATTTGCTTGTTCTCTCCCCATGAGATACCAGCACATAATGTAATGGCATAGAACAGGCCGATATACCCTGCTAATGTTCTTCTCATCTATTTTCACCCCTTCAGAGCATCCCATATTTTTCCAGTTTGTAATATAGGGCGCTTGTCTTGATACCCAAGATCCGGGCAGCCTTAGTTTTCACGCCCTTCGCTTTTTCAAAAGCCCTCTCTATCAATTGCTTCTCAAGATCCTCCAAAGTTTCGGTTAAAGGCAGGTCGCCCTCAGAGACTCTCAGTATATTTCCTGAACTTTCTTCTCCCAAGAGCAATGGTAAGTCATTTAAATCAATCTCATCCCCATCACAAAGCACAATTGCCCTCTCCAAAACATTCTCCAGTTCCCTGACATTGCCAGGCCAGTGGTAATCGAATATGACCTCCATAGCCCTGGGGGTGATTTTAACGGTCTTTCTGCTCAGTTGTGCACACTTCTTCTCTAAGAAATATTGGACCAGATCTGGAA
>CAZTBA010000253.1:0-8987 GCA_964611725.1 uncultured bacterium | reverse complement strand
GCCGGAGACAGACCCGCCTTCGCTACCTGGTATGATTCCGCTATCCAACAGCTTTCCCTCTTCTGTTTCAGCAAGTTTGGCATAAACAAAAACATACTGGCCCCCGACATACAGGTTGGAATATATCCTTTTTTGCAGGGAGGATTTGTTGCTAAAAAGCCTTAAAGTATAGTCCTCTTCATCTTCCTTACTGGTATTGTTGCCAATACCATAGAATTTGTCGGGAAAGTATGAATAGTCAATCCCTCCGGAAAACTTATATATTCCCTCTTTCAAGTAGATTTCAGGCGCAGCCCCGAAACTGTATTGCTTGTTCTGTGTATAGAACCCTATTACCCCGACCGATGAAGAATATCTTCCAGATCGCGCCCTATATACCACCTGCGCTGCGGCACCGCCGGCCAATCTGGTTTCATCGGTGTAAAACATAACCGGAAAAACTCCGATACTATACTTCTTCTGTTTTCTTTTCGAGGCCTGCACGCTATCCGGATTCGCACCGGCTGTAACTCCACCATAGCCAATGAACAAGATTCCCAGCGAGCAGATAATGAACATGATGGACGTCGTATGCCGGTTCATTTTCACATCTTCTTTCATGGCAATCTCCTGGCATTGCGATTGATATTCACAACATGAATTGATTTGGGCAACATTATTCCGATAAAACTGTCAATGATATCAATAGTTCTTCGATAGAAATGTTGAGGAAAGACATCATAACCCAGTCCGAATGAGGTCAAAAACAACCCCAAAAAGAAAAGCCGAGCTACCCACTTCCATCCTTCGGTAGCTCGGCCGTTGTACCCTAACTAAGCACAACACTACAACCATCACAACCACCCGAGCGCTTCAGACCCCGCAGCTTTGGACACTACCTTTCGGAAGATTTGCCTCTTCGGGATTTTAAGGAATAAACCTTATGAATAAAAGAACCTTTAACAACTCTTTACAAAGAGCAGTTGCAGGCTACGGATTTGAGCTACAATCACCCCCCACAGGCTTAGAATATGTTTTCCAAAGAGAGCCAATGATTTAAAAACGCATTATAAAATAATCATTTCTATTTGTCAAGGTTTTTAAGAGAGCTTACAGAGCCTATTCCTCAAGCTTTTCGTATTTTGCAGAGCGCCCCAAAGGCATGCAGGCAAGAAACGACATGCCGCCCGTTCAACTGTGCCTATTTTTATGGACGGGAGTATATGGTCTCATCATCAATCGGAATGAGTATTATGACTTCCTTTGTTAGTCTACTACCACCGGGAGTGATCTTACATCAGGCACATCTGCGAGATACACGTTTCCATATCCAGACATGTCACTGGTAAATATTACCTGAGACCCGTCCGGACTAAAACGGGGATGTGGGTGCAGTTGCTGGATCTTCATCGTAGAACTGTGTCCGCACAAGATGCGAGGACCTTCGTAATGAGATCCATTCCAGTGCCACAGGCGAATAATTCCCCCTCTTAGGGGAAAACGTCCTGTGTCTCTGTTTTTTCCCAGAATATATAATCATGACTCCACCTCTGCAACAGAACAATCCCATTTTGTCAAGGTTTTTTCACACATAAGTGGAAGGAGACGCCTCACCGAGGCGTCTCTACAAGGATAGATGTGTAAACATGCTTGTTTCGGCATCTCATAAAATCAGTCGTCCACAGAATGAGATGGTTGTGACGTCAAACCATATCCATGGTATTATCATGGTAACCGATACAAGGGCAGGGCATGCCCTGCCCCTACACGAGAATCGCAGTTTCGGGGATGTACCGACGCGATCTTTGCATACCACTGTCGGTTCCTATAAATCCGCTGTAACTAAGCTCATCAACAGGATTCAGGGGAAGGCTGACGGCTCAATCTGGCAACGCAATTATTACGAGTATGGCGTCAGGAACGGTACCGAATTGAACCACATTCGGGAACATGTCCGGACCAATTCGCTCAAATGGGATTTGGACAAGGAGAACCCGCGAAGTAGCTCTTATAGGCACGTTCGATGAATTGTTGTAGGGGCAGGGCATGCCCTGCCCCCACGTCGGTCAATGACATATTCCATGCGAGGGAGGGAATCCTTTACGGGCAGCATTTCGCTCTGCCAAACAGAGGCAAAAGGGGTTAGCTGTCTGGATGATTTCCACAGTATCCGATGATCAGCCAACCCCTTTCCGGTAACAGTATTCGAGCAAAGGGGAATATGTGGAACAGCAGGTGAATAGTAAGCGAAGGAAGTGTGATTTGCCCCGGGTATCGGACCCACTTGGGCCGTTGGTTAGTTGATTTTACATTATAATAGGACTGCAACCTTACGTCATATCCATATCTTCCCGTAAGGCGATCTATTCGTTGAGTTTGACAGCCGTGCCGTAGACCAGGAGTTCAGCCGCGCTCCCCACAACACTCGTGGTCATGTAGCGGACATTGATTATCGCATCCGCTCCCATCTCTGCGGCCTGGGCCATCATTCGATTCGTGGCTACTACCCGGGCCTTTCCCATCATCTCTGTGTATTCAGTCAATTCGCCGCCAAGGATCAGCCTGATCATCGCGGACAGATCCTTGCCCAGCCAGATTGCAAACACCGTATGACCCTGGACAAGACCGAGGATCTCGGTGATATCCCGGCCAGGTAGTACTGCGGAATTCAACAACGGAACCGTGCGATCAGGCTCGACAGCCTGTAGTTCTTCTCCTGATGTCTTGTCTCCCCCTTGTTCGAGAGCCACTGTTAGCAGAACCAAAAGGATACCACCCAGAAGACAGAAGATCGCTATTCTGAGCCACAATGGCACAGCCGGATCATCCGCAACCATTACGTGCCATGGTACTCCGACAAATATTACCGTAAAGAGCCCAAGCACGAAGGCCAGCGAGCCAATGTGTCGAAGTATTTTCATAGTTCCTCCTCAGAAACTTAAATCCCAGCCAATACAGCACGGATAAGCTCCGGGAAAACGGCGAAGCTGTCTGCCCATCGGCCTTCATCCGGTAGTTAGAAGGACTTTTTCGAACTGCTGTTACTGTCCCGCGAGCAGCCTTCCAAGTCGATAACCACTCATCATCACACCTAACTGGCCCTCACCCGGGAACGTCCAGGCCGAACTCAAATACAGATTCCTGATCGCGGTTTTTCCGCTTCATAAGGTATTACAACTGTTCCGCAACCAACTTGTTCAGGAGGGCTTGGGCTTCGATGAGCTTTTTGTATTTAGACTTCATCTTTGCCATGTCGTTTGCCAATACAGCTTTCAGCAAATCTCCCTCAAGCTCAGCAATGTCAATTCGCTGATAATAATCAAGCGTTTCCTTCAAATGCGCCAGAACGATCTTCCCTGTCAGGATAGGATGATTATTCGTGACGTTCGCATCGCCAAATCTTGTGCCGTGCTCGAGTTCTACCTCAAGTCCATCACAAAAACTCCCGACATCTATATTCATCCCCTCAACATTCACTTCTCTCAGAATAATCTCCGCTTCTTGAGGCAAAACGGTCGGGTCTTTCAGCTCAGTCCAGTCTCTGATTTTCAGCTCCCTGCAAACTCTCTTGACCTCTTCGACAGTCACATACTCAGGTAGTTCCATGGTAATCTCCTCTCTTTTCACATCCAAATTGCCACTTATAACCATCCGCTCCTTCGTGCGCTCCCTTTACGGCTCAGCTTGCCCGAGCGAGGGCGTTGCAGTCAGGCCTGTCTACTCTCTCTGCCTTCCGGCTTTCGAACGCGACGCAGCAGCCGTGCCAATCCTAAGATAAAGTTCACCCTGGGCACTGATTCCATGTACCGTTCGTAGTCTTCACCAAATTTCTCGATTGCGGACTTCTCTTCCGCGAAAGTGTCCGTGTAGTATATGACAATCGCAATGGCACCTGGGATCGCGACGATCCAGTGCTGAGCAATCAGGGGCAAGGCCAATCCAATCAACATACCCGCAAGGTACTGAGGGTGACGTACGACGGCATAAATGCCCCGGTCGACGAGAACGGTAGTGTGAACGTAGCTTCTTCCCTTCGTCCTACCCCACTTCTTGAAGGTGTAGACCGGAAGCCACCCAAAAACAGCCGAAATCCAAAGTATGATCCAGCCAACATTTCTGACGGTAGAGCTTCCGTTCTCGTTATACAGAACGAATGACAAAACGATCTGTCCCACCGCTGCAATTGTCAGAACCGTTGCTGAAACGATAGCTCCCGCGTTCTTCTGAATCAGTTTTCCTCCCGATAGATGATGAACGGGTAGAATCCTCTCAACTTATCAGAGCCCCAGTCCTTTTGCGATACCCTCACCATACGCTTTATCTGCTCTGGTGAAATGCTGAACCATCTTTTTCTGTATATCTTTCGGCGCATTTTTGAGGCTCCCGACAATGCTTTCGATCAGTCGCTTCTGTGCGTCGGGCGGCATCAACCGGAAAAGATTTCCGGGCTGAACGTAATCATCATCAACACCTCGTTTCTGTTCGTAGCGATCGGCGTCACCTGAGATTTTCAGCGGTGGCTCACTATAAGCAGGATCCGCTGTGGGGCCCCCGAAACTGTTGGGTTCGTAATTTACCGAAGCCCCCCTGTTGTCATCACATCTCATATATCCGTCCCGCTGATAGTTGTTCGTTTCCGTTGCATGCGGGCGGTTTATCGGCAGAAGCTCGTAGTTGGCGCCCAGACGGTATCGATGCGCGTCTGCATAGGCAAAGATGCGCGCCTGGAGCATTTTGCAGGGGGAGAAGGATATGCCGGGCACAACGTTTGCCGGAGAAAAGGCAGACTGCTCGACTTCGGCAAAGTAGTTTTCAGGATTGCGGTTCATCTCCAACACCCCAACCTCAATCAGAGGATAGTCTCCATGCGGCCACACCTTGGTCAGATCAAAAGGATTCCACCGATACGTTTCCGCCTCGACCTCTGGCATCACCTGCACGTAAAACGTCCATTTGGGATAGTCACCATTCTCTATCGCTTCAAACAACTTACGAGTATGGTAATCGGGATCCTCACCGGCAAGACGACTTGCCTCTTCCCGGGCCATATTCTGGATGCCCTGCTGGGTCTTGAAGTGAAACTTCACCCAAAAACGGTCGTTTTTTGCGCTAATGAAGCTATATGTATGACTCCCATAGCCGTTCATATATGGGATACCTTTGGGAATACCGCGATCCGAAAACAGAATGGTGACCTGATGCAGAGCTTCCGGAACCTTTGACCAGAAGTCCCATTGCATCGTATCTGACTTGACGTTCGCATCGGGCTTACGCTTCTGAGTATGGATAAAATCCGGGAACTTGATCGCATCCCTGATGAAAAATACAGGCGTGTTGTTCCCAACCATATCCCAGTTTCCCTCTTCAGTGTAAAATTTCAGCGCAAAACCTCTAACGTCACGAACCGTATCAGCAGAACCCTTTTCACCTGCCACGGTAGAGAAGCGGCCGAACACTTCGGTTTTTTTACCAATTTTGGAAAATAACTTGGCTTTCGTGTATCGAGTGATGCCATTAGTTACGGTGAACGTTCCGTGCGCACCGGCGGCCTTTGCGTGCACGACACGCTCAGGAATGCGTTCACGATTGAAATGAGCCAGTTTTTCAAGAAGAAAATGGTCCTGAAGTAACGTAGGGCCCCTTTCTCCAGCCGTGAGAGAAGTCTGGTTATCAGGAACGGGGATACCCGCGGCTGTCGTGAGTCTCTTTGCATCACTCGCCTTTTTCTTATTCATTTGTTTCTCCTTTCTGTCTGATATCACTCAAGTTTCTATCATGGGATGCGCATCTCTACTGCGATTTATAAACATCACCTCCTCCAATAGATTGCAGATTGAAACTTGAGGCAAATCGCGAAAATACTGTATGCAACTCTCTATATGGCAGGTATACGACGCTTGATTCCAGTGGAGACAGCTCTTCCGCAACAGCAAGCGTGCTAACAGAATCGAGTTCACATGCTCATTGTTGTGCTGTGGTTGATTCCAGCCTCATTGCCATCTCTCGAGTCAGCGTCTTCAAATGCAATAAATGCAGGGTTACACCAACTGCAATCACCCCCAGCAGTGCTCGTACCCCCCAGGTCGTCACCACACTCAAAGCCGTATAGCCGATCACACTCCATAGCATAGCTATCGTCACGATTTTGGCGCGCAGTGTAATAGCCCTATGCTCTCGATAGTGTCTGATATAGGCCCCGAACCACTTATGATGGATCAACCAATCGTATAATCTCTCCGAACTACGAACGAAGCATGCAGCAGCTAAGAGCAGAAAAGGTGTGGTCGGCAGCAAAGGAACGAAAATCCCTATAATTCCGATCCCTAAAACGACTACCCCAATGATCATCAATATCCATTTGCGCAGTGGTAATTTCTCCATCTTGCTTCCGCCCATTCTATCTCGTTGATTTACCCCAAGTTTTTGATCTTTCGCCAAAAAAGGAGTCCCATATACTTGGCAAAGAGCTTCTGCTCACACCAAAACAATCTGAAAAGAAAAAGCCGAGCTACTACCCTCGATCCTTCGATAGCTCGGCTGTCATGGTTCAGTTCAAGATCACATCATCCACCGCAACCGCCCCTCTGAACGTTAGACCCTCTGGCTTTGCGACATTCCCTTTCGGAAGGTTTGCCTTTATCGGGATCTTAATCTATGTATCTGCCAGAACAGAAAAGTTCACCGGCGGTTCTTTACAAAAAATGGTGTAGACTATGGTTTTGAATTCAATCATCACCCATAGGTTAGTGGATTTCTTGAAGAAATTCAATGAATCATGAGTATACTGCAAAATAAAATAATTATCCCCATTTGTCAAGATTTTCCAGAAAGGGTTCAGGAGCATCGGTTTTAGGAAATTGACTACCATAATTAGTGGTCGTTTACCATGCCTCCTACTATGGACGGGGCCGGCTTTGCTAAAACCGATATTTCTGAGAAGGTTTAGAAGGCCGGCCCGGTCAGGCAGAAGATTGCAGATTTGGAGGATTTTACAATCTCAAATCTACAATTCACAGCGTAGTTAATGACTCAACACTTGCCTTGTCCAGGCATATGAATTATCAGACTCGCATCCCCCCTTATGCGCTTCTCGCTTCTTCGATCATGGCAACTATATTATCCAATGGCACGTCAGCCTGAATAGTTATCCCATTGCCCACAATATATCCGCCCCCTCTGCCCAGTTCCCGCTTTAGTCTTCTAACTTCATCACGAATCTCTCCGGTTGTTCCTCTCACCAGAAGATCCTGAGTGCGCATCCCCCCTGAAAAAGTGAGATATTGCCCGAACTCGCGCTTCAGTTTGAAGACATCCATAGCTTCGGGTTGAATCGGATGCAGGATATCACACCCTATATCGATCAGATCCCCGATAATAGGGTAGATATAACCATCGGAATGGTGAAAAACTGTCCGGCCATGACTCTTTGCAGATTCGTACACCTCCGTCAGGCGAGGTCTTATGAATCTCCTCCAGGCCCCCGGCGACATTAACATTGAGCTCTGTGCTCCGTAGTCATCGCTCACTGCGATGCCGTCGAACTCAAATCTGTCAAACAGAATCTCCATAGTTCCCAGAATATAGTCGGTAATGCCCCGAAGGAGTTCATCAGCAAATTTGGGATTGAGAGCCAGATCCATAAGAACGTTCTCCATACCGCGCATGAACGTTGCCCGCTCCCAGAGGTCTCCTACCCAGATGATTCTGTAGTGCTCCTTATTTCGTTCGCACCAACCGGCAAGTCCTTCAAAACGATACGAGGCTGCATGGTCGGGAAATGTGTAGCCGGAAAGATCTGGATCGCTGAGGCGCGGACAAACGGGCGACCCGCGGTCAATCTCACTCGTAGACCACACAACGCCAAACTCATCCCTCGCCGTCGCACCGAAGTCCGATGGGGCTGCATACAAAGGTTTGATGGTTTTGAGACCGATCATCCTAACGGGAAACTCCAGCATCTCCTCAATGGGACTACCATAGTACCTCTCCACTTTCTGTCTGGGAGATGGCGTGAAGTCGAAATAATAGGGCACCGCATCTGTCTCTTGATGGGATATAGTCTTCCGTATCCATTGTCGGTCCTCGCACATCTTCTATCCTTTACACCGGGGATTTCAGCCGACAGACATCGCTTACGCCCCGGAACACTGACGATCAAACATTTCCCCAAACTTCCTTAACGTACTTTATCCCATCTACGATACCCTGCCTCCCTTTCGTCCCGCCCGCTTCAAGCGAAATCCAGCTATCGAACCCGGCTGACTTCAATATCTTGAATATTTCGTCAAAGGGAACGCAACCTTCTCCGACAACCTGATGCTCGAGATCCTGATCCCTGTCGCTGGCGTGGACGTGTACAACGCTCTCCTTGACAATCTCCGCAAGCTCAACGGCACTATCTCCGGACACCATCGGGTTTGAGGTATCCAGGTTGACCTTCAGCCGTTTATCATCGACCAGAGATAGAATCTCCGCGAAGTCCTTCACGCTCATTCCGATCTGAGGATGATCCTCCAGCGCGAGCATCACCCCTTTTTCTTCCGCATAGTCGAGGCTCCTCCTCAGGCAATCCGCCACGTTCCGCAGCGCATCCTCACGGGAGCAATCCGGCGGCCAACTGCCCGATGTTACCCTCACAATGTCCGTTCCGAAAATCACCGCTATATCGACATCTTCCCTCAGAGATTCAATCTGCTTGAGTTTTCCTTCCTCCGAAGGAGCTGCAAGCTCTCCGTAACTTGTAAACATCGACACTTCCAGGCCGGCCTGGCGTATTTCATCGCTCGTCTTCTCCAAGAGGGTCCGTTCAGTGTTCTTCAGATACGGACGATAGAACTCGATACCGTCCAGACCTACCTCCGCTGCCATATTTATCCAGTCACTCAGGGGCATTTTCCCCGTATGAATGATGTCCTCAAAAAAGCAAATGGGTATGCAGCTTACCTTCATAACTTCTGTCCTCCTCCCCAATCGAATCAAACCGGTGATTTCACAACACACAACAGGAT
>CAZTBA010000252.1:0-9008 GCA_964611725.1 uncultured bacterium | reverse complement strand
CTATGGCCCTACTTTCATGCATTTCCCCTACGATGTCAAGGTGGGTATCATATCGTCCGGGACCGGTGTGGAAGAAGTGAAAGATGTAAGCTCCATTCCTGAGACCTTTAGTCTATCTCAGAACTATCCTAACCCCTTCAACCCATCTACCTCAATAGAGTTCACTCTTTCCCAGGAAGGTGATTTCTTCACTACCCTGGCTATCTATAACAGCTTAGGCCAGTTGGTGAAGAAGTTGGTGTCTGAGGAACTCCAGGGAGGTAAGGCATACAGAGTTGATTGGGATGGCAGGGATGATTGCGGAGTTGAGCAGGCAAGTGGTGTGTACATCTACGAGCTTCGCGCAGGTGATTTCCGTGAAGCGAAGAAGATGATTCTCTCGAAGTAAGGATCGTGTTTGAAACTCGGATGTTGCCGGAGAAACATATCTCTCCGGTAACATCCGATCCCAAAAGACTTTTTTGTAGCTTATGGCAACTTGGTTCGTGACTTATTGGAAGATGTGGTAGAATACTATCTGTAGACAGCGGGTGAATGCCATCAATTTCAGGGCTTGTAGAAGGTATCGCCTCGTGGAGCTACACCGGAAACTGTAGATCTGCGTGGCTTTACTTTTTTTGTCCCATTTTCTCTCTATAACTTCCGTGGGAAGCTCTATTGTCCGGAGAGAGATGTATCAAAGTATATTCACTCCCAGGCCTGGCTTAATACCGGTTTCCTTGACAGAAGTCTCATAAAGATGGTACTCTGCTCAGGCTATTGCATCTCTGACCGCTTATCGCTATCTTTGCTGATGCAGCTTACGCACTCTTTTAGTAGGAAACCGGTATAATCGATCAAGAGCACGCTAATTTGTAGGAAGCCCGCAATCGGATACCTCTGATCCAAGGAGGGTGTATAATATGAGATTATCTCGTTTCTTCTCAGCAATCTTTATCGTCGCAATTATCATCGGGGGGTCTGGCATGGCTATACCGTCCCAGGAGGGCAGCACGCTTGATTGGCAAAACCTTGAGTCGCCCTTTGGTGTCTCGAGTGTGGACAAGCTGAGCTTTCCGGATTTTTCATCGATCGGGGTTAAGTGGGTCAGATCAGATTTCGTGTGGTGGGGTATCGAAAAGGATAGAGGTAAACCTTCTTGGGCCGGGATGGACGGACACGTGGGGGCCGCGGAAAAGGCCGGTATCCTTCATCACGGAATTCTCGGTTTTACCCCGAAATGGTCATCCCCATATCCGGAGGAAAGGGTTTCGGAAGTCTACCCTCCTGAAAATCTTGAGCATTGGACTGACTTTGTTGCCCGGACGGTCTCGCGTTATAAGGACCGTATCAGGTACTGGGAGATCTGGAATGAACCCAATATCCCTTTTCTCAAAGCAACTTCCAAAGAGTACATAGATCTTGTAAAAAGTGCATCTCTGGTAATCAGAAGCATCGATCCTCAGGCCAAAATCATAGTTGGGTCCACCTCCCTTATCGACGTACCATTCATCGAGAGGTTATATCAGCTCGGGATGAAAGATTACATCGATATAATAAGCATCCACCAGTACGAAGCCAATCGAGATTTCAGAGCCGAAGATGGTGCTGGCTTCGAACAGCCCTACTCCGAGGAGCTTGAGGAGCTGCGCGAGGTAATCGAGAAGTATGGTGACCATGGCAGACCGATATGGGGGAATGAATGGTCTCTTTACGGAAGCGGGTATGGCGATCCTTCCTGGGATGAACAGCTCCGGGAAGCACGGAATATAGTGAAGATGTATGTTTTCAGCATCAGTCAGGGTGTGGATAAGGTATTCTACTTCAATGCCAGGTCAATACTCGGCAGGTTTGCCTCTATTGCCTTTAATACCATGAGTTCACTTTTGGAGGATGCCCTCTATATAGGGGATCTCAACCTGGGTGATAAGATCCATGCCCCCCTGTTCCTCCGTGATGGTCAGCCGATTATGGTTGTCTGGTGTAGCCGCGGCAGCCAAAGGCTAGGTTTTGATGCAGGTTCGGAAGGCTTGGAGTTGATAGATCTTCAGGGAAAAACTGTAGAACTTAAGACGGCTGACGGTTTTGTGGAATTTGAGATCAGCGAAACGCCCCTTTTCCTCGAAGGCTTATCTCGGGAAATCGCAGTGAAAGTGGCAGGAGATTTGATACGGGGATTCCTTGAGAAGTCAATCGATGTTCTGAATGATGAGAAGATGGCGCGAGAATCCGGCCTTAGCTCCCTCCATATTCTATGCGAGAAAATGGCATCTGAGCCTGTAGTTTATGAAGTACTGCTAAGGGGGACTCACAGGGTTCGCTTATATTTTTTAAGGCATGGTGATTTTTCCAGGAGACCACTTAAGGAAAGGATGGATCTGCTCTATAGTTTGGAGAGGGCTGGTGACCTTTCAGCAATCATTTTGGGAGATCTGGTTTGGAGGGGGTCGACGGACCAGCCGGAGGCGGAGAATGCCCTGAAGGCTGCCGAAGCGGAGATAGCAGTTGCCGAGAGAAAGATCCGTGAATCCGGTGGGATCAATCCTGGCCTTATACTCCCTCAGGCGAACAGGCTCCACAGCAAGTCGACCCGCTTCCTGTCTAAATCAGGATATGCCATTCGCCAGGGTTATTTGGGAAGGGCGAAAGCTTTTGCCATCTGGTCTGGATTGCTTGCTGAGGAGACAGGTATTGCCTGTTTATCAGGTAGTCCGGAGGAGCTTCGTGTATGGACTACAATTAAAAGGGAAGTGAGCATAGTTGAAGAGGATGAGCGGGCAAAGAGGATAGGTCCTCTTCGGGTTGGATCTGGTGAAAGCATGCCGCTGAAGGTTGAGGTTGTCAATAATCTGGAATCTGATGGAGAGTTGGAGGTTCAGGTGCCGGACGGTTGGCAGATATCCCCCGATCCTGCGAAATTCAGGCTTATATCCGGCAATCCAAACAGAAAGCAATCTTTCAAAATCACGGTTACAGCACCTGAGAAGGTCAAGGTATTTACCTCGAAAGAGGAGTTGGGAGATATTGAATATCGTCGATTGGGCAACCGGCTCTGGGAGGAGAGTACACCATATGCTCATCCCCTGGTTGCAGGGGTAAAAATCGGGGAAACTCAGATTGAAACCGTCCAGCAGCTTGTAGCTGTGCATGAGCTTTTCCTCGACGATTGGTCACTTATAGGTCCTTTTGAGGACCCCGAAAGCGGTGGGCTCCTGAAGACCTATCCTCCGGAGAGCAGGGTCGATTTGGAAGGGAGCCATAAAGGTAAGGATGGACCGGTGGTCTGGAAACCTTACACAACGCTGAAAGAGGAATATCATGAGGGAGAGCTTCTGATTAAGAAATGGTTGAGTGGGGATGCGGAGGATTGGAGCAAAGTCGAGCTTGAACCTTCCATTGTATATGGAGTAAACTACATTTATTCTCCGGAGGATCAGGCAGGATGGCTTGGCATCGGAAGAAGCTGTCCCATGAAGGTATGGGTTGGAGATAAGGAGGTTTTCAAATCAAAGTATTCCCAAATTGTGTTCAGAAGCAAAGCTGATGAAGAATTGGCGCCGATTGAACTTAAGAAAGGTTGGAACCAAATTCTAATAAAGGTGCTTATTGAGGAGCGCGACCGTCGAGGTATTGTACTTCTCAGGGTTATGAGTCCTCTTAAGGTCGAAACATCGAGAATACCCGAGAAGATATGATCAATCGGAACGGCTTACGACTAATCCAAGAGGAACCATTATTAATGCGATTACTCAATTCATCCGTTAGCATAGCTATTTGCTTTCTAATCATCCATATGGCGTCAGGAGAGACTATGAGAGAATTTAAATTTATCCATACTTCGGACACGGAAATAGAAGCCTGTTGGCCCCCTACCAGCATCAGGGCTCACGCTCTTGCTGTAGAGAGTTATTGGGAATCATTCAGATATTTGATCGACTATGCCATCGAGAACCGGGTCGATTTCATTACACATTCCGGGGATTTTACAGGATCGCAGATCAGCAAGAATATAAGGAACTATAAGCCTGCTTCGGAAAGCCAGGTGGATGTGCTTGGCCGCATCATGTCTGAGCTTGAAAGGCTGAGAACGGCAGGGATACCTTTTATTATCACCAGTGGTCAGCAGGAGATAGACCTCCTCGAGTATCTTGACAAAGAGGGTCTCGTACATTATGTAGAGATGTCGAGGGATAGGCGAGTTTACTATGACCTCGAACCTTTTGGGCAAAATACAAAGATCAGGGTATATGGTCTGGGTGAAGCTCCCAATCAAGCCGATAGGATCGCGAAGCTTGCCTCCATGATGGATATGGAAGATATTGGCTTTGGCATTTTGATAGGCCATGTCTGGCTGCCTGAGCTTGGATGGTCTGTATCTTCGGAGGATGAAGGTAGTAATTCCTGGACTCCGGAGAGGCTGATATCTGAGAGAGGAATCGACTTCATTGGGCTTGGTCACAATCACGAACACTACCGGGATGCCGAACGCCATATTTACAATACAGGTAGCACCGAGTGGCACAATTTCGATGAAGCCGGAGCAATTTTCTACACATATGATTCCTCAGGTGGAGATCTGATTGAAACCGGAAGGAGAATTGTCCGTAAAGGTTTTTCGCTCGTCAGTGTAACAGACGAAAAGTTTGACATGGAGTTTATACCTATTCCGACCAGGACAGTTTTCAATCTTGAAATTGTTTTCCATGATGCAACCCCTGAAGATGTGCTTCGTGGTGTCAAGAAGGCTATTCAGATCAACGTCTCCATGGATCGTGATGCTATTTTGAGACCCATTCTATCGGGTTCGGTGGCCTCCGGGTTTGAATTGGAGGAATTTGAGAAGCTTGGGGATTCGATAAAAGATTCTGTCAATGCCCTTTATGTAGAGGGTCCGGTTGTCCGGCTTGAAAAATAGGGATTGCTTTAACAAGCGGGAAGTGATAGTTTAGGGCTTGAATAGATACTATTTGGCGTTTCACTATGCTTGATATCGGCGTTAAGCTCAAACGCCTATATCCATCTTTGTCACAAACACGATGAGGGCTAATATGCTGAAGCTGTTAGAGGAACTGACGGGTTTGCCCGGACCAAGTGGATACGAGCGGGCGGTTGCCAAGAGGATGTCTGCGGGGATGCTCGACTTGGGCATCGAAACCGAGATGGATCGTATGGGCAATGTGGTCGGCTATGTACCGGGCCGTTCGCATGATCGGAAGTTTATGCTCAGTGCCCACACTGATGAGGTGGGCTTGATGGTCAAGTATATTACGGATGACGGCCTCATCTACTTCGATCAGAACGGCATGATTAGTACGATATGCCTCCCCGGCACCAAAGTCCAGATTGTTACTAAAGATCGGCTCTATACAGGGTTGATTGGCTCCGGGAGCGCACATTTGATGGTTGAGGAGGAAGCGAAAAAAGCTCCGTCGATACTGGACCTTTGGATCGATATCGGATTCACGAACCGGGAGGATGTGCTATCGGCGGGCATCCGCCACGGTTCCCCCATCGTCTTCCATCCCAATTTCGAGCAGGTAGGGGATGGATTCGTCATCAGCAAGGCTATCGATGACCGTATGGGTTGCACGCTCCTCCTCAAAACGCTCGAGGCACTATCCCACACGATGCTGGAGGTGGACCTCTACGTCGCAGCAGTCGTGCAGGAAGAGGTAGGCTCGCGAGGAGCTCGGGTAACCGCGCGGCGCATTGCTCCGGATTGGGCGGTGAGTTTTGACACCGTTCCGGCGCTTGATCCCAGTGCTATTCCGCAGAAGACAACAGTGGAACTGGGAAAGGGACCGGTGTTCCGATCAATGGAGGTTCTGCCCAGTATGATGGGAACTATATTCTCGGAGGCAGTTCTCGAGCGATTGACGGCGGTGGCAGAGGCAGAGAACCTACCCTATCAATATGATATCTTCCATACCTGGTCAGATGCTTCCACGATCCACTTAGAGGGGCCACAGGGAGTTGCTGTGGGCAGTATCTATGTGCCGCGTCGCTATGCGCATTCCCCGGCCGAGATCATGAAGGTGTCCGATATGGAGGCTGCTCGGGCCATTATCCTGGCATTTTTGAAGTCACTTTCGCCAGAGGATCTGGCAGGGACCAACTGGTCAGATTGAAGGTGCCAGAAACGGTTACCTCATGACTATGAAACTGACTCCGTCACGGAGATATAGTCCAAACCGATATTCCCTATCTTTGACCACTTTCCGGATATTATCGGAAATCACATTGGCGGGGTTCTTCCGATTCGCCCTCTGGGAATATGCTTCGTGCCAGATGTGATTGCAGGAAAGGGAAACGATTTCTATCAGGAGATGTCTGTAGAGAGTATGGGAATAAATCAAAGAAGGAAACCTTCCGATGAATAGAACCTTGCGGGAGCACTGGATACCCTCGTCAGTGCGTGATCTTACCAGGGTCGCTTCCCGTGTCACGGACGAGTGGGCCCTTCACAATAAGCCGGAAGAAGGCAATTTTCTATCCCTTAAACCCTACCCGCCGCTTGCCACACCGGAGCATATCGTTCGTGCTGCGAAGGAAGCGGCCTCACATCCTTACGGTGCTCCCGCACGTGGCCTGATGTCGTTGAGGGAGGGGATCTGCCAGAAGCTTGAGGCCGAATGCGGAACCAGGATCGATCCCGAGACAGAGGTGCTGATTGGCAACGGCGGGATGAATGCATTGCACATCGTTTTCCTTACGCTGATCGAGCCGGGAGACGAGGTGATTGTCCCATCTCCCTGTTTTTTCCTCGAAGGTCTGGTGCAGAGACTGGGAGGACGGCTGGTCTTTGTTCCTATGGATGAAGAACGTGACTTCGCATGGAACGTGAACCGTATCGAGGATGCGATCACCGAACGCTCCAAAATCCTGTTCTTAAACACACCGGTTAATCCGACAGGGCACGTCCTGACGAGGGAAGAGCTTGGGCGAATCGGAGAGATCACAGATGCGCATAATCTCTGCATTCTCGCAGATGAATCGTACGATCGACTAATTTACGATGGACTGGAACATATCAGCCCCCTCTCACTGTCCGATTGCAGAGAGCGTACGGTCCTCATTCGTAGTTTCACCAAAAGCTACGTCATGCCATCGTGGCGTGTAGGCTACATTGTTGCGGAAGCCGGATTGACGGCGATGTTTCTGAAGATGTTCGAATGGACTAACCTGTACGCAAATCATATCTGTCAGGCCGCTGCGGCCGCAGCGATCACAGGTCCTCAAGATTGGTTGGCAGAATCTGCTTCGATGCTGCAAGTTAACCGCGATCGAGCGCTGGCCGGGATCGGAGAGATCGATGGGCTGTCCTGCGTCAGACCCAAGGGAGGTCCCTTCATTTTCCCAAATGTCTCGAAGCTGGGCGTGAGCGGCGATACATTTGCCGATCTGTTGTTTCGACGGTTCGGTATCCCCGCGGTATCCGGATCGGCCATGCAAGGTCCGCAATATGTACGTATCCCTATCGGGGCCAAAGCCGACACAATCGATGAATTCCTGTCTCGTCTGCATAGGGCTGTCCGATGCCTGTAAGATTCACACCAACTGAAGATTTCGGCAATACATCAGAAAAAAAGGAGTGCAAGATATGTCAGCTTCTGGGCTAAAATATCGCCTTTTCTGGACCTGGGATCACAGTATGGATTGGGTTCCTCTGGCTGAAGGTATTCAGGAGTGGGGGGCTTCCAATCCTTACTACAAAAGTCCGGAAGATTTCATTCAAGACTACAAAAATTTAATAGATTTTTCTTCCGCCCATAATTTTACCGGAATAACTATTTACGGCTTCTTGCGCGATAAACACGGAGGGGTAGAGGCAGCGCATGAGATCTGCCAATATGGCCGTCAGAAGAACGTGCTTATTATCCCTGGCATTGGAGTAAACGCTTACGGTGGTGTATATTGGGAAGGTGAACACGAGTTTAACCTGCCCAACTGGCTTGAACGCCATCCGGAGCTGGAGGCAGTGGGGCAGAGATACTCCGGGCAACCTTATCTGCGTATGGCATGTCCTTCTAAGAAAGAAAATCTCCAGTGGAACAAGGATGCGGTGAGGTGGCTCTGTGAGACTTTTGATATCGGTGGTATTAACTTTGAGACTGGTGACTATGGCCTGTGTAAATGTGATCAATGTCAAAGTCGATCGCGCCGCGCGACCGATTGGTCTACCGAGGATATTGCAGTGCTATTGCCGCCATTAATAGAGGAGGCTCGGAAGGTCAAGCCAGAGATCCTGCCAATATGTGAGTGCTATCTCGATAATGTCCTTAGCACGGATGTTCATGTACCATTGAAGGCCCTTCCCGATGGTGCTATCCTCCAATTCTGTATCAATCGTCCGTATTGGCCGCGACTGCAGGAGGAGTTGGATTCACAGAAAGCTGCTCAACTTCCTGCTCATCAAAAGGTTATCCGAACGCACATGGGATCTCAGTGGAATGGAGAGAGACACAAGTTCGTAGCACGGGATTTCTCCGGACTTGCACAGAAGGCGGCGGAGGTGGGGATGGAGGGGGTTACAGTCTTCGGTGAGGTCTCGTCATTGAAGACGGTGCACGAGATCAACTATCTGAGTGTTGCCAGTTTCGCCGACAATCCTGAATTGACCTGGGACAAGTTCATTCTAAAGGATCTGGCTCCTTTGCTGGGGGGAGAGGATCTTGCCGTAAAATATATCGAGCTGCTGGAGAAGGATAAAGTTAGCCATAATGATTTGGAGTTTGCGAAATCGACATTACGAAAGGCGGAAGAGCCTTATTATCGTCGATGGTTGTGGTTGGTTGACTTCCTGTACCAGCGGATGGATAGAATTTAGTTCTGCTATGTCCTTTAGGCGAAAGTCAAAAAGACAAGTGTCAAGGGCGGGAAACGAACTCGCACGTAGGAGAATCTCTGAGGGATCTTAATCCCCTTGATCTACTTTCATAATGATCTGTTTTTAATTAATTTATAACTAAGACTTTGATAGTATAAATTATCGGTGACCTTTTTGTAAGGGCATTAAGCAAGTTTCAGAA
>CAZTBA010000251.1:0-9024 GCA_964611725.1 uncultured bacterium | reverse complement strand
ATCCTCAACTGTCTGAGTACCTTCATTATGCTGCCTTGAACAATCCCGGCTTGAGGGCTGCGTTTTACCGCTGGAAAGCAGCGTTAGACAAGGTGCCGCAAGCGCGCTCGCTGCCGGCCCCGAAGTTCACCTATACCTATTTTATCCGCGAAATCGAGACGCGGGTGGGACCGCAACGGCAGCGCATCGGTGTTATGCAGATGTTTCCCTGGTTCGGCAAGCTCCGCCTGAAGGGCCATCTGGCGATGGGAATGGCCAATGTGGAAGAACATCTCTACAATGCCCAGAGACTGAGGTTGTTCTATCAGGTGAAGAAGGCATACTACGAATACTACTATCTCCACCGTGAGATCACGATACTGAGGGAAAACGTGGCGCTCCTCAGGAGCATCGAAGCCACGATCCGTGCCCGCTATGTCGCGAGTGCGGCTGCAACCCCGAGCCTGATCCGGACACAGGTGGAACTTGGGAAGCTTGAAGACAGACTGAAAAGCCTGGAGGCACTTCGTCCGGTACTGGCATCCCGCTTGAATTCCGCACTCGGGCGAGACACCGGAGCACATGTACCGTGGCCCGAGAAAGCACCGGAGGAAACCATTGCTCTGGAGGAGGAAGAGCTGACCGCTGCGATTGCGGAGGAGAATCCCGAAATTCAAGCTGCAAGGGAGAAGGTTCGGGTTGCCGAAGAAAGGCGACGGCTGACCACAAAGCAGTACTATCCGGATTTCGGACTCGGACTGACTGTGATGCAGACTGGCCGCCGACAGGACATGAACCCTGAAGATAACGGGAAAGACCCGGTGGGATTCGTGTTTGAGATGACAATCCCACTCTGGCGCGGCAAGTATAGTGCCGCTGTGAATGAGGCGAGTGCAAAACACAGGGAGGCAGAAAAGTCAGCAGAAAATTTGCTGAACAAGCTCTCTTCCGACCTGCAGACGGCGCTCTATTATTACAGAGATGCGGGACGCAAACTGGACCTCTTCCGCGGTACGCTGATCCCTAAAGGGGAAGAAGCTTTCCATGCGATGCAGACCGCATTCATCGCGGGTAAGGCGGACTTCGCTGACCTGATCGATGCAGAGCGGACATTGCTTGAACTCCGATTGATGGTAGAACGGGCGCTTGTGGACAGGGCTATTCGGCTGGCAGAGCTCGAGATGCTGTCAGGTCGGGATCTCCGCGTGGAAGAACTCGGAGAGAGGAAAGATGGTAACTCGTAGATGTTTTGCGAGTGATGTGTATTTACCGTTGACATTGGTTGCATCCATATGATGCAGCCGTTTCGAAAGGAAAGGAGCATCGGAATGAAGATCTATCGTATTCTTCTGGTATTGCTGGTACTGTCCTGGATACCCTATGCGGCTGCGGCCGAAAAGAATTCGGAGGTCAAGCCCGATTCCAAGTCGGAGACCAACATCGAATTGAAGCCCCAGGAGACCTGCCCCATCATGGGTGGTAAGATCAACAAGGATCTGTATGTAGATGCCAATGGAAAGAGGATCTATGCCTGTTGCAGTGCATGTCTCCCTAAGATCCAGAAAGATCCGGAGGCAGCACTCAAGAAGCTGGCAGAGAAAGGTGAATATGCTGAATCCCTGAAGACGAAGCCGCAGGAGACTTGTCCCATCATGGGTCGCAGGATCAACAAAGGTCTGTATGTAGATGTCAACGGACAGAGGATCTACGCCTGTTGCAGTGCATGTCTCCCCAAGATCCAGAAGGATCCGGAGGCAGCACTCAAGAAGCTGGCAGAGAAAGGGGAACATGCTGAATCCCTGCAGACCACCTGTCCGGTGATGGGTGGCAAGATCAATAAGGATCTATTTGTCGAATATGAAGGACGACGGATCTACGTCTGCTGCCCGGCGTGCCTTGAAGAGGTGAAGAAGGATCCGGCCAAGTACGCCAAAAAGTTAGCCGAGCCGGCGGATAAGAAACCGGAAGCAGGCAAAGCGCATGAGACAGGCAAGTGAAATGAGCACCGTGGCGCCGAAATTGACGATAATCACTGAGAAGTAATTTCAAATACTTTTGCAGGCGCCATCGCTGGTCGTAAATCCTGATAGATGGTGCCTGCTTTACCACCGGGAGATTGTTCCGAATTGGTCAGAAACCTCCCAGATCATCAAAGTCAAGGAGATGCTTTATGGTAGCGGTAAAGGCCCCCAAAAACCCGTTTTCCAAGCGCAAGATAAGCGCGTTGATAATCGTTGGTGCCGCCATCGTGTTTGTCATCGGCTTTCTTGCCGGGGAACAACAGAAAGGAGGAACGCATCAGTCTGCCGACATAGATTATGCCGATCATCTTCATGGAGCCGAGGAAGCTACATGGTGGACCTGTTCCATGCATCCGCAAATCAGGCAGCCGGAGCCGGGCAAGTGTCCGATCTGTGCGATGGATCTCATCCCTGTCAGGGAAGGACCTGCTGAGGATGACGCACCTCGCACGATAAGCATGTCGAAGGCAGCGATGATGCTTGCGGAGATCCAGACTCAAAAGGTCAAACGGCAGCTTGTCGATTTCGAGCTTCCCATGACCGGCAAGGTCGATTACGACGAGAGACAGGTCCGTACGATCAGTGCCTGGGTCGGGGGACGCCTCGAGCGACTCTTTGTCGACTACACCGGTGTCCCTGTGGAAGCCGGAGATCCTATGGTAGAAATCTACAGCCCGGAGCTTTACGCCGCTCAGGAGGAACTCCTTCAGGCCTTGAGAACTGTTGAAAAAGTGAATGGTGGCCAAAATGCGTTTATGCTTGAGACCTCGCAGGCCACGGCCGGGGCAGCCAGGGAAAAGCTTCGGCTCCTGGGTCTGACCGCCAAGCAGATCGCCTCAATCGAAAAACGAGGCGTTCCCCGGGCGACACTTGAAATCAGCTCACCCATCAGTGGAATTGTGATCGACAAGAAGGCATTTGAAGGTATGTATGTGAAGACCGGCTCTCCCATATACACCGTGGCGGATCTGAGCAAGGTCTGGGCAAAGCTGGACGTATACGAAGGCGATATCTTTTGGATTCGCCACAATCAGGAAGTGGACATCCGCACCGAAGCATACGGCGATGAAATCTTTCGCGGCAAGATCTCTTTCGTCGATCCGGTCCTGAACGAAAGGACACGGACCGTCAAGGTCCGCGTTACGGTAGATAACTCGGACGGGAGGCTCAAGCCAAATATGTTTGTGCGGGCGGTTGTCAAAGCGCGGCTTGCAGGCCACAACGACGAACCTTGGCTCGTTATTCCCGCATCCGCACCTCTCATCACGGGTAAGCGGGCCATCGTATATGTCCGCATCCCCAATCAGGAGCGCCCTGCGTTCGAAGGGATAGAGGTGAAACTCGGCCCACGGGCGGGCAACTGGTATGTCGTCCACTCGGGCCTTGAAGAAGGACAGGAAGTAGTGGTGAACGGAAACTTCAAGATCGATTCCGCGCTTCAACTCCTCGCCAAGGAAAGCATGATGAGTTCGGAAAATGGATCTGGACCGGACGCCAGGGGTGGGGTGGCGAAAGTGGAGAAAAGGGTTGGAGACCTGAGATTTTTGGAGCAGCTGAAGCCATTTTATTCAGCCTATTTCCAGGCACAACAGGCACTGGCTGAAGACAATTATGCGGACGCCCACGGGGCACTGAAAGCGATGGAATCCGCGCTCGGGAAAATGGATATCAAGCCCGCCGGAGAGGAGATGCGTATGCAATGGATGAATTCCACCGGTGTATTCAAGGAAGCCCTCGTCATTGCTGTGGATGCAAAGGATATAGCCACACTTCGATCTGCTTTCATAGCAGTATCTGACAGCATAATAAATATCCATAAGGTATTCGGCCACGCGGGGGATAAAGTTTATAACCTCGCTTTCTGCCCCATGGTAGCTGACAACAAGGGGGCCTTCTGGCTCCAGCTTGGCGAGGACATCAGGAACCCTTACTTCGGTTCCGCCATGCTGAACTGTGGTGAGATAAGGGACACCGCTTCCGAGTAATAGTGGATATTGCTTATGATTGTTTTATCAAGTTATATAAAAGGTCGATGAGAATATGGACATGAACAACTCTCCTCTCACAACCAGAGAGGATGGCCTGATCTCCAAGGTGATCGCTTTCTGCCTTCAGAACAAGCTTGTTGTGACACTCGTCCTCTCAGGTATAGTAATCTGGGGGATATTTGTGGCACCGTTTGACTGGAGGCTGGGAGACCTGCCGCGCACTCCCGTACCTGTGGATGCGATTCCCGACATCGGTGAGAACCAGCAGATCGTCTTCACCGAATGGATGGGGCGCTCTCCCCAAGACATCGAGGACCAGGTTACCTATCCCCTCACGTCCGCACTTCTGGGCGTGCCAGGTGTGAAGACTATCCGCAGTTATTCCATGTTCGGTTTCTCGAACATCTATGCCATCTTCGAGGAAGATGTGGATTTCTACTGGTCGCGCACGCGGATTCTGGAAAAGCTGAACTCTCTTCCACCCGGTACGCTTCCCGATGGTGTGCGTCCAACGCTCGGGCCGGATGCGACACCTCTGGGGCAGGTATTCTGGTATACGCTGGAAGGTATGGACAAGGATGGCAACCCCACTGGCGGATGGGATCTGCATGAACTGCGTTCTATCCAGGATTGGCAGGTGCGGTATGAGCTTCTGGCCACGCCAGGTGTGGCGGAGGTTGCTTCGGTCGGTGGGTTCGTGCAGGAGTACCAGGTCGATGTCGACCCTTACGCTATGTACTCACACGGTGTAACGCTCGCACAGATCGTCATGGCCCTCCGGAACTCCAACATTGATGTGGGCGCGCGCACGATGGAAATCAACCGGGTCGAGTACGTTATCCGAGGGCTCGGGTTCGTGAAGGCGATCGCGGACCTGGAGCAGGCAGTCGTGAAAGTAAGTGACAACGTCCCCATCCGCGTGAGGGATGTCGCGAAGGTAGTTTCGGGGCCTGCCCTCCGACGTGGCGCTCTTGACAAGAGCGGTGCGGAGGCAGTCGGAGGAGTGGTGGTAATCCGCTATGGTGCCAATCCGCTTGAGGTTATCAAAAGAGTCAAAGAAAAAATAGAGCAGTTTGCCCCGAGCCTCCCCAGGAAGGTTGTGAAGGTGCGACAGCCCGATGACAGCGTCAGGGAAGTGGAGTCACAGGTTAGGGTTGTGCCTTTCTATGACCGTACGGGTCTGATTTACGAGACGCTTGGCACGCTCAATAATGCGCTGGTAAGCGAGATTATGGTCACAATCATAATCGTGGTGATTATGCTTATGCACCTCAGAAGCTCGATCCTGATTTCAGGGCTTCTGCCTGTGGCGGTCCTCGCATGCTTTATCGCAATGAAGATCTTCCATGTGGATGCAAATGTCGTAGCCCTTTCTGGAATCGCTATCGCCATCGGCACCATGGTCGATATGGGCATCGTCCTCAGCGAAAACATCTTCAGACACCTGAACGAGGCGTCAGAGGACGAGCCTTCCATCAGGGTGATCTACCGTGCTGCTACGGAAGTGGGTGGTGCGGTGCTTACGGCTGTGGCAACCACCGTTATCAGTTTCCTGCCCGTTTTTACCATGGAGGCTGCGGAAGGGAAGCTTTTCAAGCCCCTTGCCTACACCAAAACCTTCGCTCTGATAGCATCCTTAGTTGTGGCACTTACGCTCATTCCACCCTACGCTCATATTCTATTTGGCGGGAAGAGGAAAACAGGAGGTGGGTTGCGGAAGTGTATCTGGGGTGTTAGCCTCGTCTTAATTTCGATCCTTTCCGTGAAGCTCACGGGCTCCTGGTTTCTGGGGTCGGTGCTACTGGCCGTGGCAATTTACCATACCGCTTCACACCATCTATCGGAGCGGTACAGAAATACTGTGGGACGAACTTCCTACTGGTTCGCTGTGGCAGTAGTAATCCTGTTTCTTACGCGCCACTGGATGCCGATCGGCATCGGCCGCGGCTTGACAGGGAACATCATTTTTGTCGCTTTCGTCATCGGTAGCCTCCTTCTCCTATTCCGTGCTTTCAGGTATTTCTACGAACGCATACTGCGGTGGTGCCTGCAAAACAAAACAGTGTCCCTGTTGATCCCTATAGCCATCTGCCTCTTCGGTGGGACCATATGGCTGGGTTTTGACAGGATATTCGGATTTATCCCGTCCACATTCCAGCGGGTTGGCATCAAAGAGATGACAATCCGGGGTGCATCACCGTGGGTGTGGGCCAGCCATGCATTCCCGGGCCTGGGAAAGGAATTTATGCCCGACCTCGACGAAGGGTCATTTCTGCTTATGCCAACTACCATGCCACATGCCTCTATCGGCGAGGCTATGGATGTGCTCCGAAAACAGGACATGGCACTCAATGCGATCCCCGAGGTGGAGATGGCAGTCGGGAAAATCGGACGGAGTGAGAGCCCGCTCGATCCCGCGCCGATCTCGATGATAGAGACCATTATCAACTACAGGCCGGAGTACCTCGTGGATCGCGATGGCAACCAGCTCAGCTTTAAATTCAAAAAAGATGAGAAGGACCTCTTCCGGGATGAAGATGGTAATCCCGTCCCGGCGGCTGATGGCAAGTACTACTTCGTGCAGGGGAAATTCCTTCGAGATGAGGAAGGTCATCTCATCCCTGATAAGAGAGGAAAACCTTTCCGTCTATGGCGTCCCGTCCTGAATCCGGAGCTGAACACCGGCCGCGATCCGTGGTCCGGAATCCGGAGCCCGGACGACATCTGGCAGGAAATCCTTCGGGTTACCGAAATCCCGGGAACCACTTCCGCCCCAAAGCTTCAGCCCATTGCTGCGCGTATCGTCATGCTCCAGAGCGGAATGCGCGCACCTATGGGCGTGAAGATCATGGGTAAGGGGAAGGTGACTCTCGAGGCCCTGGAAGCGACCGGCCTCCGAATCGAGAAACTGCTAAAAGAAGTGCCTTCCGTGAAAGCTCAAACGGTCTCTGCGGAGCGCATCGTCGGTAAGCCGTATCTCGAAATCGACATCGACCGGGAGGCCATCGCCCGGTACGGGATAAATGTGCGGCAGGTGCAGGATATAATAGAGACCGCAATCGGCGGGGGACAAGTTACCACCACGGTGGAGGGGCGTGAAAGGTACCCGGTCCGCGTGCGCTACCAACGGGAGCTGCGGGACAGCATGGATGGGATTCTCCGCATCCTTGTGACTGCCGCCGATGGTTCGCAGATCCCACTGAAGGAGCTGATCAAGGGGGGTGAGCTCCGCTACAAGCGCGGGCCCATGGTGATCAAGAGCGAGGACAGCGCTATAGTCTCCTACGTCCTCTTCGATAAGCAGCCTGCCTACGCCGAAGTGGACGTCGTGATGGATGCTGATCGGTATCTGAAAGGGAAAATGGCATCTGGCGAGCTGATCCTGCCCGAGGGGGTGAGCTACAAGTTCGCCGGAAGCTACGAAAACCAGGTGCGGAGCGAAAAACGCCTCAAGGTAGTGCTGCCCCTTGCCCTTCTGGTGATTTTCCTTATCCTGTATTTTCAGTTCCGCGCTGTCTCAACCACACTCCTGGTCTTCTCGGGCATTATCATTGCCTGGGCAGGCGGCTTCATTATGATCTGGCTTTACGGTCAAGGATGGTTCTTCGATCTGTCCGTATTCGGCGTCCACGTGAGCGAGCTCTTCCAGATGCATCCGATCAACCTGAGCGTCGCGATCTGGGTCGGATTTATCGCCCTCTTCGGCATTGCCACGGATAACGGCGTCATTATGGCAACCTACCTGAACCAATCCTTTGCGAAGCGGAAACCCGATTCTGTGGAGGCGATCCGCGAAGCGACCGTGATCGCTGCCAACCGCCGGGTCCGCCCGTGTCTGATGACCAGCGCCACCACGATCCTGGCACTGATTCCGGTTCTGACCTCCACCGGACGTGGGGCCGACATCATGGTGCCAATGGCCATACCTTCCTTCGGAGGCATGATGGTCCAGCTCATCACCTTGTTCGTGGTTCCGGTTCTCTATTCCGGGATCAGAGAGATCAAATTTCGCTTGACTTCACGAAAGCGTGCACAAGATTATTGATAGGAATTATTTCTGTAATATTAGGGGATGGAAAAGCAGCATTGGATTGCGTTCAGAAGGGAAAAATATAGATTTGTGAAATAACGATTCTCTTGTAGGGGCAGGGCGTGCCCTGCCCTTGCGTCCGTTAATAGCATATGTCATATGAGATAGATATATTCTTTGTGAAACGCAAACCGTTATAGAACATCATATTATACCATTTTGCATGCCATATAGTAACTTCGACTTTTCGGAGACGCCCCACCGAGGCATCTCTACACTGCAATGGCAGTGGAAAGAATATCTTATTTCGTGAAACGCAAATCCGTATTATACACTCTGGCGGGCCACCAACCCATTGACCCGCCAGAGAAGACCTTATAGATTAATTTTGCCTTCGAAAACCCTTCAATTCCCCCGTCGGATCACGCCTTCCCACGAGGTTTATTCTTGCGCACGAATAACAGATCCTGCGCCGGAGCTGATGCGCACTTAAACTCCAGAACCGATACGGGGTTGTCAGGGGCCTCCGCTGGCAGGCCCTTTAAGCGAACCCCGAACTCATCCTGTGTGAATTCCACAGGTTCTCCCCCGGGGAGGAGCTTTACGGATTTCACATCCATCTTCAGACCGCCTATGGACCATTTCTCTCCGGGCCAGTATAATACGTGAACGTAGAGTGTGTTCCCCTTGCGGCTGAAATTGGAGAAGAGGGAGCTTTTCACACCGCAAGGCTCAGCATCGTAGATTGTGTGTCCGTACTTATCCATCCACTCGCCCACGGTGTTCAGGATGTCGATGGATTCCTCCGGAATCGAGCCATCCGGTTTAGGACCGATATTGAGTAGATAATTTCCGCCATCCCGCGCGCAGGTGATGAGGTAGTTGAGGATCTCTTTCGGGGTTTTCCAGGCATCGTCGGCCTTGTGATATCCCCAGCTCCCGTTCATTGTCATACACGCTTCCCATGAGCGGCCTTCCGGCTCACCCCTGACATGCTGTTCCGGAG
>CAZTBA010000250.1:0-9226 GCA_964611725.1 uncultured bacterium | reverse complement strand
GCCCTGCTGGATCTGGTACTGTTAGCCATATTTACCGTGGGGCTTTTTTTGGCTGCACATCTTTCGTTTCTGCGGCGGGATCTGACGTAGGAGGAGTTTAATTACAAATAACAAGAGAGGGTGGTGATAATTTCTGACAAGTAGAAGAGATAGCTGATATGGATGACCAGTCTGTAACGTTCTCTAAAGCAGGAGGAGGCCATGAGAGCTTTACCTTGCATGGTTCAGTGGGTGAGTGTGGTTATCGCCAACTTCTTTCTTGTCGTATCGGCGAACGCATTTAGTGAGATCGAGGGCAGCATCAAGAAGGTATTTCAGGTTGGTTCCGGTGGGAAACTTACCATCGAGACCGATCGGGGCTCTATCGAGGTACGGACGGTGGAGTCGGATACGCTCGAGGTAGAAGTCATTCGCAAGCTGGATGCACGGGATCGCGAGGAGGCGGATGAGATATTGAAAGACTTCCATATTGAATTCAGCCAGAGCGGGAATGATGTCCATATCCATGCCGAATTCAAGAAAGATTGGCACAGCCTCTGGGGCTGGCGGGGGAGACGTTTGCGGCTGCGTTATCTCGTTTCTGTGCCGAGAAGGTACAATGTCGATCTGAAAACCTCGGGTGGTAGCATCTCGGTGGATGACCTCGAGGGGGAGGTAATCGGCAAAACATCTGGTGGCAGCTTGCACTTCGGACGTATCAAGGGAGCAGTCTCGGGGAAGACGTCAGGCGGTAGCATAAAGCTCGCTAACTGTGCAGGCACAACGGATATAAGGACTTCCGGTGGTAGTATAACTATAGGTGAAGTGGAAGGTAAGGTCACTGCAAGGACATCCGGAGGCTCAATCCGTATAGACAGGGCCAGGGGGAGTGTGGAAGCAAGGACTTCCGGCGGAGGTATTAGTGTGGAAGACCTGATAGGTGAAGTTAATGCAAAGACTTCAGGTGGGTCGGTGACTGCGCGTATCTTCGGGCAGCCCCAGGCGGATTGCAGTCTGTCGACTTCCGGAGGAAATGTCGTTGTCTATCTGGCAGATGACGTCGCTGTAGATATGGATGCCACGACCAGCGGCGGTCATGTCGAAACCGAGATTCCGATATCTGTCCAGGGGATGCTGGGCAAAAATAGGGTTCGGGCAAAGATAAACGGCGGCGGTCCGGAACTGCTTTTGCGCACCTCCGGAGGAAGCATCTACTTGCGCAAGCTGTGATATCATATGGACCTTTGGATTGTTCAACCGGACCCGGGATTAGCGATGTGTTGTTCGGAATTGGAATAATGCTTATAGAGAGGCTATTGGTGTTCTTGTTAGGTTTTGGCGTTTTTCTCAGATATGATGTCAGATAGAATACTCATAGTTTCTCTGAGGTGGAGGATATGATCTGGACGATCGCAAAAAGGGAGTTTCTCGACAATGTTATAAGCTTCCGCTTTGCAGCGGGATCTATCGCCTGCATCATATTGGTCGTTTTCTCCACACTGATCGGCGTCGAGCGGTATAAGCTGGAGTTGGAGAGCTACTCGTCCATAGCTAAACGAAATGAGGAGAAACTTCGCAAGAAGATCAGCCTTGAAGACTTTTGGGATATTAGTCTGAAGGCGTTGCGAAGGCCAGGTGTTCTCTCGGTCGTTACCAGGGGGGGAGGTGCAACTCAGCCGTATGGGGTATCAATATGGACTGACCGGGTACCTATACACCACCCGAGGGGAAAGCGCGAAAACGAATATCTCAATGACCTGATCGACTTCGATGTCACAAAGGCTGTAAAGATAGTCATGTCCCTCCTGGCCCTTCTTATCTCTTTTGATGTTATTTCTGGAGAGAAGGAAAGGGGCCTTTTGAGGCTACAGCTTTCAAACACTGTAAGCAGGGGTCAGCTCTTTCTCGGAAAATACATCGGGGCTTCGATAACTCTGGCATTTCCTGTAGTATTTTGCCTGCTCCTTTCCCTTATGATTATCTCTCTTCTCTTTCCCATTCCCCTTACCTTCTCCAGCTATCTGCGACTGGGAATTCTTTTCATAATATACATGATCTTCCTCTCAGCCATGCTGCTCTTTGGATTTCTACTTTCTTCACTGACGCATCGGTCCGCCACTTCGCTGGCTTTTTCACTTATGGCATGGCTCCTCTTTGTGCAGATTATCCCGAACGGCGGAACATTCCTGGCCCAGAGACTTGTGCCCGTGCCTTCGAGGGAATCGACTCATGTTGAGGTAAGAAAGCTCGGGGCGGAATTCGAGGAGAGGGAGAGGGCATTCTGGGATTGGGAGTCAAACCCTGAGCCGAGCATGGAAAAGGAAGCCGAGATATATGCTTACAGCAACCATCTGTGGACCGAGGTTTTCTCGGGGGAGAGGTATGAGATAGAGAAAGGGTATATGCTTAAGCTCCAACGACAGGTTAGGATCGCCGAAATACTTTCTGGGATCTCCCCTGTCTTCCTCGTAGAAAAGGTCTCTCAGACCCTCTCCCATACCTCAGTGGCGGACTATGAACGCTTCCTTGAACAGGCGCGTATCTACCAGAGAGAGCTTATGAAGTTTGTGAAGGAAAATGGGTTCTTTTCGAAGAAGGAATTACTTGAAATGATAAGATTCTGGAAAGAGGAAAAAGAGCCACCCAAGGATATAGATATGAATCAGATACCGCCTTTTAAATATCAAGAGCTGGATCTAAGTGGCTCCTTCAAGGCGACTCTTATTCCTGTTGTTGTGCTGATATTGCTGAACGGCCTGCTATTTGGGCTGACGCTGGCGATCTTTCTGCGCTACGATGTAAGATAGGAGCTACGAAATTGAAGACCCTGTTTCTCCGTGAGCTGACAGACCAGTTGAAAAGCATACGTGTCACGATGTCACTTGTGATTGTCCTTGTGCTGATGCTCATAAACGGATTTGTATACATCGAGAGATATCAGGAGGATGTGGAAGACCATGCGGAGCTTATGAGATCCTTTCAAGTTAAAATCGACCAGGACCTTCCTCTCCCTGATTTAATGAATTATGGGATACAGTCTATGAAAAAACCTCTCCCAGTGATGTTCGTCTCGGAAGGTGGTCAGCGCAGCGTCCCAAACAGCGTGGGCATCAGAGCGCAGACCCCCTGGGTACCGAACTATCCCCATTCGAGTCTTCTCAGGACAAATTACGGGCTGCCATCGTCAGATCCGATAGACTGGGAGTTCATAGTCAAAGTACTCCTTTCGCTTATGGCATTGATACTGGTCTATGACTCGGTCTGTGGCGAGAAAGAAGGGGGTACCCTAAGACTTGTCTTTTCCAATCATATCGCCAGACCGAAAGTGGTTATGGCCAAGTTCTTAGCCAATTGGACGATACTGGTGGCATCGCTTGCGATCGGGTGCGTGCTGAGTTTGACCATTATCACCAGCTCTAATCGAATACCAATATCTGGAGGAAACTGGACAAAGCTTACCCTTTTTCTGGTTCTATCCATAGTGTATCTTAGCCTCTTTGTCCTGATAGGTATGGCTGTCTCAGCATCTGTGGGACGTGCGGCAACGAGCCTTGTAATCTGTCTCCTTATATGGATTGCCGTGACCGTTGCTGTGCCGGGACTGGCGAGATTGGTGGGCCAAAAGCTCTATCCCATCCCAACCCCGGCTGAGGTGGAATCCCAGACCGATGTTCTCTTGGATTGGGAGAACCGCAGGAAGCAGTATGAGGAGCATAACGCCAGGTGGAGATGGCCATGGGAGGAGGCACGGAAGGATAACTTCTCCATGGAAAAACGGGCATTGGAGATAGATGAGAGGATAGATTCAGCAGTGCGGAAACTGCATAGTGATTACCTTAGACGAGAATTTAATCAGCGCCGGTTCATAGGGATGCTTTCCTCCATATCACCTGCTTTTCTCTTTCAATCCGCTGGAAGGGCGATTCTGGGCACTGGTTTTCTGAGGAACAGGAGCTTTGCTGAACAGGTAGAGGATTTTCGTCCTGTAGTAAGAGATTTCTTTATAAAGGAGGATGCCAAGGATCCGGAAAGTCCCCATCTTTTTTCACCGATCAACTACTGGTATCTTTCGAGGCGATCGGTTGATCCATCTCTGATACCGAGATTCTCCGAGCGCCCTGTTTCTTCGGCGGTTAGATTAAGGTATTCCCTGGTGCGAATAGCTATTTTGACTACGGAGGTGTTGCTTACTTTCCTTTGGTTGCTGATCGCGTTCATCAGATATGATGTGAGGTAGTTATCAACTATGCGAAACCTGAGCGGGAGACAGATAGGCGATGGAGGGAGATTTCGCACGAAATTATGCGAGAACTTGGGTAAGGAAGGTCAAACTAAGAAGATCTGGGAAAAAGATTGCTCTCCATCAATGTAGTGGATTAGGTCCAGTCAATATGGTATTCGAGATCCTCGCAAATCTTGATATCTTAGGGGTTTACGATGCTCTGGACAATCACAAAACGTGAGTTCCTCTCGAAGCTCTTAACTTTGAGATTCACGATAGGCTTTATAGTCTGTTTTATCCTTATCATAATTGATGCTAAGGTGCTTATAAGGGACTATGAGGGTAAGCTGGAGAGCTACAGCGCCGCAGTGCGTGAATACGAAAACAGATTGAGTCGGATCAGCATATACTCGGAGCTTGATAATGAAGCACCTCCGAAGGCTTTCAGAAGGCCAGGAAAACTGAGCATATTCTGCGAAGGGATGGATAAGAGGCTCGGTAACGTTGCCGTATGCGCTCTTAGTTTCGTTCCCTATCAGGGCGATATCCTCGGGTCGGAGAACCCTTACCTCTCCGTTTTCAGCTCGATAGACATAATGATGATCTTTCAGATCGTTATTAGCCTTCTGGCTATCCTGTTTTCCTACGATGCCATATCGGGTGAAAAGGAGTCGGGGACTCTCGGACTGAGCCTGTCCCAATCCGTGCCGAGAGATAAGCTTATAATCGGGAAATACCTCGGCGGGGTTCTTTCCCTCTCTCTACCCTTACTGTTCAGCCTGCTGGGGGCGGTTACCCTGGCCATAGTCTCCCCCTATATCGGTTTTACCGCTGGCGAGTGGTTGAGGATCGGGATTATGATAGTCGTTTCTTTCATTTACATATCGGCCTTCTACCTTCTCGGGATGCTGATCTCCTCAAAAACACACAGGGCATCGACCTCGCTGGTGATTTCCCTTTTCCTCTGGGTTCTGATCGTCCCGGTATACCCAAACGCTGTTACTTTCATAGGGGGACAGCTCGACCCGACGGAGGATTATTTGAGGATGGCACAGCGCATAGATGAGGAGAGAGCTTCCTTCAAAAAGGAACTGGATGTCTATCTGGAGAAGATCGGGGTGGATCAAATATGGGATAAAGTGGAGCATTCAGGGAGATCGGTAGGGTCGGATGGTTTCGGAGAGACTGTCAAGATTAGCGGCATCAAGCCCGGAGGTGATGAATCCTTGAGGTTCGCGCAGGATTTTTACGATTTCAGGCAGAGGCTCCTTATAAAATACGCTGACAGGATCTGGGAGATGTTGGGAGGATACATCGAGAGGAAAGGTAAAAGGAATGTAGCTATAATCAACAATATATCGAGGATTTCTCCTGCTATTGTTTACTACAACGCCGCTTCAGCTTTGTCCGATACTGATCTTGAAAACTATTTCAGCTTTATGGATCAGGCCCGCTCCTACAGGAAGGAGGTCATAAGCTACCTGATCGGTCGAGGCGCTTTCTCCTCAACGAAATGGTTCACAGACGAGCTGGACAAGGCGGACCTTTCGGAGATGCCGAGATTTACTGAAAAAGAAAGGAGTTTTTCGGGCAGTCTTAAAATTTCCTTACCTGATATAACTATATTGATTATCTTAAACATAATGCTTTTTATGTTGACATACATGTCCTTTATGAGATATGATGTGAGGTAAATTCCAATGTTTTGGGACATAGCGAAGAGGGAGATTCTGGATAGCCTGATGAGCCTTAAGTTTGTCCTTGCACTGTTGATAGCCTCGGTATTGATGGTTGTGGGGGGGCTTGGTTTTATCAGGAGTGACTACAATGTCAGGCTCAACAGGTACTCGGACGATGTAACCCATCAGATGGAAGGGATAAGAAATAACTGTGGTAACCTCAGCACGCTTGCTACAGAAGGACCTGGCAGGCTTCACAAGAGGCCAAACCCTTTCGAATTCTGTGTAAGCGACCGTGAGAAGTGGCTTCCGGGAAATATAGATTGCAGTACTCACCGTTCCCATGGTGTCGGAAGGAAAGATTTCTCTTATAGCTGGAAATCTGTTTGGGTGATCAGTTACCACGGGGATAGACCTCTCAAGAACCCATTTATAAGGGATTTTATGAACATAGACTGGTCTTTCACCATAGGAGTGATATTGAGCTTCGTAGCCATTATTTTCACTTTCGATTCGATATCCGGCGAAAGAGAAAGGGGAACACTTCCTCTCCTCCTTTCGAACAGCGTCCCAAAGAGCAGCGTTATACTGGGCAAGTTTGTTAGTGCCCTGATTACCATATCTATCCCACTCCTCATAGGTGTTATCATTAATCTGCTTATAGTTGATTTCTCCGGAACAGCCTCTGTAAGTGGATTGGATTTAGGGAGAATCGGTGTGATTCTGGTAGTGTCCCTTGTCTACCTTTCGCTCTTTATATCGCTCGGGATCCTCGTGTCGGCATCTTTCGGAAGATCTCCCCTGAGCCTCATCACGCTTCTGCTTGTATGGGCAATATTTACGATCGTGATCCCGAACAGCCTCGGCGTGCTCTCCGCAAGGCTGCGAAGAGCTCCGTCGATAAATGAGCTTTCGGAGAGACATGGCGCTCTTAGGGAAAACCTGAAAGGGAGGTATCCCGAGGAAAAGCTCTACGCTTCCTCTCCCTCTGAGAGTCCTCCAGAGATTGGTGCATTGAGATTATGGGCGGATTACTTGACCGATGAGTCAAGTGGCTATACGGACATAAATAACTGGTTTGTGGATAAGCAGCTCAGGCAGGTCCGATTCGGCAGGATGATTGCGAGGGTTTCACCGACAGCGCTCTATAACTACGCTCTCGAAGCTATAGCAGGAATCGGTTTCCCAAGGCATGTAGCCTTTATAGAGCAGGTCCGTAATTATAGGCAGGTGTTTATCGATTTCATGAGGACGGCGGATAGAGCTGATCCCGGAAGCTATCATATATACCCTGTAAAGGAGGGAATATCACAGAAAACGGTCGATTTCGAGAGTGTGCCGAAATTCAAAGAGAACCTGTCACTGGGCTATTCCATAAACAGAGCCCTCGTTGACATCGCTTTTCTGGGGATAGGTGCAGTCGTAGCTTTCATGCTTGCGTATCTCTCCTTCATAAGGAGCGGTGTAACGGCTATTATAGTGTGAATTCTTATATCTGTATGTTATCTCTTCAAGGTGTAACGCGGTAGGCTATAGCGGGTGACAGTTAAATCCGATTATTCGAAAGTGGTGGTCAAATGTAAAAGCATCTCTAATATTCAGCTTTTTCATAAGAGCAAATGAAGAGCAATCAGTGAAGGAGAAATGTTGATCACTGTAATTAACAAAGATGTTCCATGCATCAATCCAGATGTCCCTATCAATACTGTGTATTATAACATCGCTTCTCAGGAGGGAGTTTCCAAAATCAACTGACGAAGAATGGCTGATATGTGCTCGAAGAAGGGTAACCGATTCATCGAATATATAGTCACTGGTAATAATCTTGATGTTTTTGCCCTTGAGAGAGTTGAGAAAATCTGAAGCTTTTTTGTGGTTTTGATCGTTTCTATCGGAAAGGGCACACCAAGCGCTTGTGTCGACAAATAAGTTAGTTAGTTCAAACGAAAGGAAAGATTTCATTCTTCCTTCTGCAGTCCGTAGAGATATCTGTCGTGATTAACGGAAAGGTCAGTAACTTCGGATTTACCTTTACCGATTATATCAAAAATCGGATCATCGGATGGAAGATGGTTGTCTTTTTCTACTCGTTCCAGGTAGATGTCCAAGGCTTTTCGAATCAGGTTTGCCATACTTTCTCTGGAGCGCCTGGATTTCTCCTTCAGAAGTCTATGTTGTTCTTTTGAAAGATGAACTTGTATGCGTACTGGAAATGCAGCCATGTAGGAATTACCTCCTTAAAGTTGGAATTAAACACATAGTATTATACGTAGTAAGTTGCCATACGTCAATGAAAAATTCGGATGTTTTGGATTGAGGTAGATAGGATTCTTATCCATGACAATCTGGGAAAAAGCTAAAAGAGTCTTCAGAGCCTTTAGCGCTCCATCGCCTGATTATCGGCGGAGTTTGAGCGAGTTCAACCGCTCACTGATGCTGATCGTCGACCTTGACCAGCTTCTGGGAAATATAGCTGGCAAGATTATGGAGATAACGGGTGCGAACAGAATTGCCATACTCCTTGTGGACCTGCAGGGGGAAAGATTCGCTGTGAAATGGCAGGAGGGATATGCGGATCTCGATATTGAGAGGTTGAGCCTACTTGAAAAGGACAGGCTTATCAGATGGCTTGAGGTTAATGAAACGTACTTTGTCCCTGCTGAGAGTTCCGGGGTTATGGATTTTCTGGGAAAGGACATAAGTGAAATCCTGGAAAAGCTGGACGTGCAGCTCGTGATCCCTCTTATGGCGATAAACCGTCTCAACGGGATAGTGTTCCTATCTAAAGAGAAGAAATTTAGCAGAAACGAGATAGAATTTCTAATGACATTGCGTGGTCCTGCGGGTCTCGCCTTTGAGAATGCGGCCCTCTACGAGCAACAGAAGCTCAGACTTCGCAGGCTCTACAGGGCCGAGAGGCTTGCCACAACCGGACAGCTCGCTGCAGGTGCGGCTCATGAAATCAGGAACCCTCTCACCTCGATACGCAGCACAATACAGTATATCGGTGGCAACCTCCGGGGTAATCCTGAGAGCCGGGAAATGATGAGGGAACTCCTTACGGAAGTCGACAGGATCAACAATATTTTGGAGGGGTTGCTGTCGTTTGCAAGGCCAGGCGAGCCGAAGAAAGAGAAGATTCATATAGTTGGCCTTTTGGAGGATGAGCTGCGTCTTGTGGGAACCACGGCAGCCAAGAATAGCGTGGAGATCCAGAGGGAATTCAAAGTCGATGATGATATCTTCGAGGGCGATCCGGATCAACTCAAACAGGTTTTCATGAACATTATAATCTGAGATTTCTCATTTTGCCGTTGGAGCTATACAGCATAAGGGTTCAGTATCA
>CAZTBA010000249.1:0-9247 GCA_964611725.1 uncultured bacterium | reverse complement strand
GGAAAACAGAGATATCAGCCTCGATATCTCCACAGGAGAGCTTGTTGACTGGTGTGATGTAAGATATTCCGTCTCTTATGGCGATAACAACGATAGATATGACAGGGAAGACCGTAATAAGGACGGTTATAACGTCTCTATGAAGTGTTTCGCAAAGCTCAAGGTTACATCGAAGGATACCTTGAACCTGAGTGGTACAGTGGCCAAGTATACGGTGAACACCGCTACCCGTGATCCAAAGATGGACAGCGACTTCGACAGGCTCCAGGAATATGTCAGTGTCAATTACAGCCGTGGCCTTGGGAGAGGACTGAAACTGAAGCTCAGTGCTTCCACTGATCAGAACTATCAGGTCTATATCCGCGCGGCAAAGTCCGCACAGACCAGATGGATAAGGAGGTTCAACTTCGGGCCGTCGCTCCATTATCTCCCCTCGAAGACTTTCTCTATCATCCAGAGCTACAGCCTCTCGACAAACTACACCGAGTACAAGTTCGACAGTCCCGATTACACGGGTAGCCCGCTACCGAGGAGCAGGGTAAACAGGTCTCTATCTTATACGAATACCCTCAGTTGGTACTTTATAAAAGGAGCTCATCTTAGAGTTACCTACGAGCTCGACAGGGGAGATTCCGGAAACCTCTTCATAATCGGCGGTGATAGAAATCAACTCCTCACCGAAGAGGAATCCAGTCACCTTATCAGACTTTCCCTCTCTCTGCCGGTGGCCGATAACCTCAATGTATCTCCTTCGTTCAGCTATGGGGAAAACAAGGCCTGGAGATATTCCTATAAAGGTGAAAAGAGGACAAAGAAGCTTTATTACGATAGGTTCCAATCCAGCTATTCTCTGAACATAAGCTACGGGATAGTGAATATAAGCGCAAGCAGATCGGAAAGATCACTTAGAACAGGCAAGACCATCGACAGATATTTTTCCGCCAATCTCAGCCGCGCGTTTACGTTCTGAGGGACCTGAAGGAGGGCCGATGGAACAGCTTTGGGTTTACCCAGAAGAGCCAGATCGTTCAGTTTTGAAAAACCTTGAGGAGAAGCTTGGGGTTTCGACTGTGATAGCTAAGATCCTCATTAAGCGTGGGATAGATACGCCGGAGAAAGCAGAGAAATTTCTGTCAGCATCGCTTGAGGATCTCCACTCTCCCTTCCTTATGGCCGATATGGACAAGGCCGTGAGCAGACTCGACCAGGCGATACGGAAGCAAGAACGCATAATGCTCCATGGCGACTATGATGTAGACGGGGTCTCAGCCGTTGCCTTCATGACGAGGGTGCTCAGGACGCTTGGGGCAGATGTGTCGCACTATATACCACACAGGCTGAGCGAGGGTTACGGGATGTCGCAGAATGGGGTGGAGGAGGCCAAGAGGAGAGACACAAACCTCATAATTTCGGTCGATTGTGGTATAACAGCCGTGGAAGAGATAAGAATGGCTAAGGAACTGGGGATGGACGTTATAGTCACGGATCACCACGAGCCGAAGGCCGAGATCCCGGATGCGGTTGCCATACTCAACCCCAAGCGCCCGGACTGTCCCTACCCCTTCAAGGAACTGGCTGGGGTCGGAGTAGCGTTCAAGCTCGCATGCGCCCTGTTCGAGAAAAGAGGTATCGATCCGGGATCCATGTATGATTTTATGGATCTCGTAGCGCTCGGAAGCACTGCTGATATAGTTCCAATGGTCGAGGAAAACCGTGTAATTGTCAAATACGGGCTGGATAAAATTGGCAGCACCAAAAACATAGGCCTCAGGGCCATTTTAATAAACAGTGGACTCTCGGGGAAAAAGATCGGAACGGGACAGGTTGTTTTCATCATAGCTCCTAGGATAAACGCCGCCGGTAGGATCGGGAGCGCTGATGCGGCAGTGGAGGTCCTTATAACCGAGGACGAGGAAAAGGCATTCAGGATAGCGCAACTTCTCGAGCAGAGGAACAAAGAGAGAAAAGAGATAGATGACCGAATACTCGAAGAAGCGACATCGATGGCGGATGAGATGGTTGACAGGGAGAAGGACTCCGCCATAGTCCTGGCGCAGGAGGGGTGGCACGCCGGTGTGGTAGGCATAGTGGCATCGAGGATAGTGGAGAAGTTCTACCTGCCAACCATACTTATCGCCCTTGAGGATAATATAGGGAAAGGTTCGGCAAGGAGCGTGCCGGGATTCGACCTCTATGAGGCGCTCAAGGAATGCCAGGACTATCTCCTCGCTTTCGGGGGGCACCGGTATGCAGCCGGACTGACCATAGAGATGGAAAAGCTTGATATCTTCAGGGAAAAGTTTCTGGAGGCTGTCGGCAGTAGATTGACGGAGGATCTGAAGTTGCCGAAGCTGAAAATAGACGCAGAGATAAGCTTCGAACAGATAGACGAAGAGCTTATTGAGTTTATAAGATTGTTTGCACCCTTTGGACCTCAGAATATGAAACCGGTGCTCGTCTCGAAAAGTCTCGAAGTTGTTGGATCTCCCAGGGTCCTTAAAGATAAACACCTGAAATTCAAGGCGAAACAACATGGGAAGATATTCGACTGCATAGGGTTCGGCATGGCGGATTACCTCTACAGGGTCGTTCCGGGCGAGCCGAACCTTGATCTGGCTTATGCTATCGAGGAGAACGAGTGGATGGGATTGAAGAAGATACAGCTTAAGCTCAAGGCGATAAGATAGCGGTTGGATAAATCGTTCGACAGCCACACCAGCGGGGGTAGCAAACATGAGGTACGTTTTCGATCATATCGACAGATTCTTTGACGGTCGAGCCAAGTGGATTTGGAGCAGGGAAGGGATCTGGGGTGAAAGCATAGATCCGCGTCCGATCCAGTGCCGTTATTTCGCCCGCCCTGTCCGTTTTGATTCGGGACAGCGCCTTCTCTTGGCGATCTCAGCCGACACGCGCTATATGCTCTATCTGAACGGCCGCATCATTGCACGGGGACCGCAGAAAGGTGATGTGGCACACCAGTTCTATGATGTACTGGACCTCACCGATGACGTGGCGGAAGGCGAGAACCTTCTCCTCGTCCGGGTTGATTCGTCCGCAAAGTCTTTTCCGTATCCCAGTTATACCGGACCGTCCGCCAGTGAGATGAGCGCCGCGACCCTGTTCGTAGCCGACGGGGTTTTGCTCGACCCGGATGGCTCTGAACGGGACCGGCTCTTCACAGATGAATCCTGGTTGGTGAGGATCGATCCTGCCCTGTCCTTCCATCATGACGATGAGATGCATAGCTATGTCGGATTCAAGGAATCTATCGACTTCACCCGATTGCCGGCAGGCTTCTACCGGACCCCCGACTTCGACGATGGCACCTGGGAGCCGGCGACTGTAGTCCACAAAGCCTATACGCCGGAGACAGCGGAGGATGCGTTTCTGCCTCACCGGCTGACCCTGCGGTCGATCAGACCGCTTCATCACGAGGAGTATGGTTTCACTGGGGTGTGGTGTGTGGGGGAGGAGGGACCGGAAGCGGAACTCGACGGGGAAGGGGCGCTTCGGCTGACTGTGCCACCGAACACACGGGTGAGCTATATTCTCGATGCTGGCCGCCTCTATACGGCATATCCTCTGCTGTCGATGGATGGCGGTCACGGAAGCCGGATCCGGCTGAAATATGCCGAGAGATTACTTCGAAATGATCGGGGATATTTCGGCCCATACGATTCGAATTGCTCTATTACAGGCTACAGCGATCATATCACTGCCGGCAATGGCCATGCTTTCTGGAGTCCGCTCCACTGGCGTACGTTCAGATACATCGAGCTCTCGGTAGAAACGGATGATGAACCCCTAACTATCGGATCACTGCACTTCCTGGATTGCCATTATCCAATATCACCGTTGAAACCCTTCCGCATTAGCGACGAGCAACTCAATAGATTCTGGGATATCGGCCTGCGCACCCAACAGGCCTGCGCTCATGAGACCTACGAAGATTGCCCCTATTACGAACAACTCCAGTACGGAGGTGACACCCAGGCTCAGATCCTCTACACCTATGCTGTCAGCGGCGTTACGTGTCTGCCCAGACAGGCGATCCGTTTCTTCCACTGGAGTCAGCTTCCCGAGGGGTTGACGCAGTCACGCTATCCCTCTCGGCCGACACAGGTGATACCTTACTGGTCGCTTCACTACCTCTTCATGCTGTACGACTGGTATATGTACACCGGTGATGTTGAGGAGATCCGTGAGGAAGTGTTGGGTGGACTGGGCGTATTGCGCTGGTTCCTCGATCGGCGGGACGAGACGGGGCTGGTTGGCAAGCTGCAGTACTGGTGTGTGGCGGACTGGAGCCCGGAGTGGGGCAGTCGTTTCAGGTCTCGGGTACCAGGTGCAAAGGAAGGCCCGACGGCACTGACAAATCTCATGGTCATCGCAGCATTGGAACAAATTGGCGAGTTGCTGCACCTGCTTGGGGAAAAATCTATAGCCTCGTCATTGAAGGAAACGGCTGGAGAGCTCAGACTGCGGGTGCAGGAGCTGTTCTGGAAACCTGAGAAAGAAGTCTACATAGACTCTCCGCTTTATGAAGTGGCGTCGCAGCTTACGAACGCATGGGCGATTTTGATCGATCTCCCGGATGCGCCCGCCCAGGAAAAATTGGCTGAGACGATAGGCCGCCGCGAGGATCTCTGCCAGGCTGCCTATTTCGGACAGCTCTATCTCTTCAATGCCTGGCAGAAGACCGGTCGATCCGATCTGGTCGTCGGAAAATTCGACAGCTATCGCTCGCTGGTCGAACAGGGGGTGACGACCTGGCCGGAAAACCCCGGGCGCACAAGGTCTGAGTGTCACGCCTGGTCCAATGCCGCCAGCTACCATCTGCTCCGTACTATCCTCGGATTCTCCATCGCCGAACCCGGCTGCCGGCGACTGAATGTGAGACCTTATTTAGATGGTCTGGGACATGCTTCCGGAACCTTTGCCACGCCCTGGGGAGGGGTCTCACTGTCTTTCGATCGGAAGCAGGAGCAACCTTTCGAGATAACCGTACCTAAAGGAGTGGAAGTCTCTTTCTCGTATGAGGGTATGGAGCGAGTTTTCGGGCCGGGAGAGCACCAGTTTTAGGTGTGTTCTGCCAAATGCCAATCGGGTCCTGTAAATGTCAATGGAAAAGCCAAACTGAAATGTAGGGGCGACCGCATAAGATTAAGAATTTATCCGTGCAAGAATTTACGGACGATTGGTTTTATGAGATGCCGAAACAAGTTCGGCATGACAGTTTGCCAGATCCGCTACAGCGGTGTACCAGAAACGCCGCTTCCTAGCGTCATCCTGAACTTGTTTCAGGATCTCTTTCGGTTTACAGTGTGGCCCGACTATTTTGTTAATATTCATCCGGTCGTCCCTGTTGAAGTATATGAGGTTCCATCGTTAAATCCGTAGCGTTATATCGCACTGTCCCTGTTCTCTTCCCACCATCTGACAAAAGTGAATTCCGGCTCCCAACCCAGGATGCGTTTCGCTTTGCTGCTGTCATAGACCGTTGCCGAGGGGCGCAAAGCCACCCCTCGATCGAAGAACCAGTCCCACGCCCCGGGGAAATACTTGTCCACTATGGCCTTCGGATCATCCCGGAGTTTTTCCGTCTCTTCCGGGGAATATGGAAACGTATGTGTGGTAAGGAAAGGTTCGAAACTATCCTTGAGCTTTTCCCAGGCATCTAAGGCTTTCAGGTGAGCTGAAGCTACATCCTCGACGGCCATACACCCGGAAAGGAGGGAGGCTCCGGTCTGAAGCGGGGGTTTAGGAGTGAAATTCGGAGGTCGGAGCGCTATTACCTTCATGCCTTTGCGTCCGCAGAAATGCCGTGCTATCTGCTCCTGAAAAAGCTTCGTCAGGCTGTAAATGTCATTTAGTGATGGGTGTTGATAGCTCTCGTCAACAGGTATGAATTCCGGATCGGGATCATATCCGAGTGCTGCGATGCTGCTTGTGAGCATGACGCGCTCAATAGCCCGTCCGGATGCTGCCCTGAAGACGTTCCACGTCCCTCTCACGTTCATATCAAGATATTGCTCGTCGGTATATTCCTTCCAGGGGTGGACCGAGGCGGAATGGATCAGGAATTCGCTTCCCTCCAGCGCCCCTTCGATTTTTTCCTCGTCCCTGAGATCCACCTGCCGGAACTCGCCGTAGGTTTCTTTCGGAGGCACTATGTCCACACAGATCAACTCATGCCCGAGTTTCACCAATTCACGACAGAGATGGTTTCCCAGGTATCCACTCGCCCCTGTAATACAGATACGCATCGGTTTAACTCCCTTATGAGATAAATTTCTTGATGGATTCAGTTTTCGGCGGACAGCCTCCGAGATGATCGTAATCTTTCCAGAATGGCGAAGTACATTTCCCGATCAGGGCACTTCGTTTTTCCACCGGAGTGTCCTGTCCCATGACAATCGTCTTTCGCTTTGCCTCCTTACCCTCTCCGTCAAGCTCGTTCAGGACCTTGAAAAAGTTGATATTGCAGCCACTGCATGCCCCTCTGTTCCTTACATTGAGCCAGGGAAATTTCTCGGCTATTACGGTGTCGGGACGCTTCCAGTGCATCTTCATCCCTTCAATTTCCTCTCCGATCACCTCTATCCTGTCCAGATTCATCTCACCGAGACCGGCTTCGTATCCCAGTTTGGTTGTCATAACCTCTTCCGGCTCGATCCCCATCAGATAGCCTGCCACGGAATCCACGGCGACGATGTCTCTGCCGGCGAGCAGCAGGTCGCAGTTCACAGGCGTTCCGCCTGCCGGCCCCACACCTTCCATCCCGACCGTGCCATCCACAATAGTAAGATGCGGTTTTATCAACCCATTTATCTCTACTATTGCCCTGTTTATGTCGATCCTGTGAGCTTCTGCTTTATCTTTGTCCCTGATACAGCCTTTGAGATTCTTCATTCCCAGCGTGACAAGACAATCGCAGTGGGTTTTCATTACCGCGATATTTATCAGCTTGTCGCAGTTGAGGACGAATTCGGATATGCCCATCTCGGGCAAAGGCCCCGGAAGATCTCGGAAGATCTCGAAACCGTGATTTCCAAACATGACCCATCTTGCCCCCGCCCTCTCGACCGCGCTTCCCATACCCGTATCGGTGAAACACTTCTCGGGTTCCGGGAGCTTGTAAAATGGACTATCGCCGACGATTATCTCTCTCGCACCTCGCCCGCGAACCCACTTTATCAGCGCTTCCACGATGTAGGGATTTGTCGTACTGCCCGTCGTGTAGGGTTGTGTGGAATGAAGGTTTGGCTTCAGCAGTACCGTGTCTCCCGCGGAGATGAGATCCTCTCCACCGGCAAGCTGGATCAAATTTTCGACTTCCTCTTCCATACTGGATCTGATTTTTAGAACGACAACTTTTCCCATGGGGACCTCATGTAATGTTGGTTTCTAAAGGTAATTCGGAGCTTTCGGAGACGCCCCGCCGGGGAGTCTCTACATGGCAATGAAGGTAAAACGGAACTCTTACTTCATTGAATTCAGATTGATTACAGTCGATTTACTGCTGTGTCTTCGGTCAGAAGGTGCGTTTTGATCATGATTCGGATATATACCGTTCATCCACCCAGGATCTCCCGCACAAGCGCAGCGTTCTCCGCTACCTGGTTCTTGTATTTCTGGAACATCCCAACGTCCACAATGTCCGTCGGCTTGATGTTCTCGAAGGCCGAGCGGAACGCTTCGCGGGTCGACTCGGGCGTCTTACAATTGCGGCTTGCGGCCATGATCTTGAATCCGATGCAAGGCTTTTTGACCTGTCGCATTACGGATGTCATGCGGACCGGGTCTTCGGGCGGGAAGCGGTCCTTTGCATAGGCATTCTGGTCGACTGCGGGTGCGGACTTGTAGCCACGGGCCAGGTTGTAGAAACAGCACATGTAGAAATCCGTTTCCCACCCATTGTCTTCCATATATTCGATGACCTCCGGGATATGGCTGCCTACCCCGGCGGGCAGACCGTGGTCATGGACTACCTTTATGATATCGTGAACCCTGTCGATATTGCCCGTATGCCAGCTATTGTCGGTGTGTGTGCCGTGGTTGTATATGGCGATGGGCTCGTATCGGGCGGTTTCGGCGATGTTGGCCTGTATGTCGGCAAACTCCGATGCGGTCTGCGCGATCCACTGCATCTTCCCACCCCGCTGCCGGTGCTCCAGGAACGTGCGCATCTGATGCCTATCGCCGCGTGACTGGAAGGTATTGATGCCCTGTTGCCAGCATTCATCCAGCAGTGCCTGGCTGTTGGGCATGTCATAGTACTGGATCATTTCCCAGTCGAGCTGGGATGAAACGTGCGAGTATCCGCTCTGGGGATTGCCCCCGCAGATAAGTCGGCTCACTTTCTTCCCGCAGAAATCGACAGTCGGCAATTTCTCCACTTCGGCCTCCCCACATGGTCAAGTAATTTTTTCAAAGCTTTTGTTGTTTGCTCCTCGAACCTCTCTCCCATCCCCTCTCCGCGAGCACAGAGAGGAGCTTTAGCGCTTGCCCAGGTGAAAGATCATGTCAAGAAGAGCAGACATCGAGAAGTCACAAGAGCATTTCGAAGATCGCTAATTCTAATAACAGACTTAACTTGCCTCATAAATGTAAACTACCCCCGCCCACAAGCGAGGGTAGTCCGTTTTACATTAACTGCAATTCAATTCCCGGATATTTTCCGATAAAGGCGACCGGTCGGTTGCCCCGCTATCGTCAAATCTTTTCAGCCCCGCTATCCACACAGCCCTTATAATCTTGTCCACTTTTTTGGGGTGAGCTTTCTCTCTGTCCCACAGATATCGTTCATGATCAGCATAACTATCATGTCCTCGATAGACCCAGGGATGCCCTGCCTGTTAATCGTCTTGCCCTTCCATTCATGAGGCTCATAGGTGGAGGAATACCTGACGGAAGGATCTTCTGAGCTCTTCCTTGCGGCCCTGTCAAAACGTGCCCTGTACTGTTCGTCAGTATAGTATTTCATGGCTTCGGATTCCGGGACCTCGGACATCAGGATGGATGTCCTCACAAGCTCTTTCTTGCTCTTGACCTCCGAAAGGACAAGGGAGTAGCCCATTGAGTAGAATTCTCCATCCTCGATATATCTTACTTTTACATCCGGATCACTGATAGGTCTCCAATCAGGTTCGGAGATGGCGATCCTCTTATGGTCACCCGTCCAGCCCAGATTCTCCGTGCTTATTGAGAGCATCAGGTCGGCCTTGCACTTGCAGTTTACAAG
>CAZTBA010000248.1:0-9308 GCA_964611725.1 uncultured bacterium | reverse complement strand
GTGATCACCTCATCGCCTTCACCTATACCCAGAACCTTTAATGACAGAAAGAGCGCGTCAGTACAGGAGGATACGGCAACCGAATGTTTTATCCCCAAATATTCAGAGAACCTCTTTTCAAGCTCTTTGACCTTCGTGCCCATTGCAATATAGGGTGTATCCAGTATCCCTAATATGGCTTCCTTCTCTTCTTCACCAACGCCATGCTTAAAGAACTCGATGTGCATGATCTGATCCCTTCTATATTGAGGTCTTCCGCAATACCCATAATTTCTGAATTCCATAGTCGCCAAAACTGGGTATATGTGAGGACCAAAGGTTAATCCTGGATGTATAGCTTGGCATTCTATCGGATTCTCGCATTTTCAGTAGGAAGGGTTGAACGATCCTCGATCCAAGATAATAGGTGCTGCTAAAACGATGCACCTTGGCAATAAGGTATTTGTCCCTGACATATTCTGCCAATCTATGAGCGCTTATGTATTCATTATACCAGGGTTTCCCCAAAGTCGTCAGACCGGCTTTTCCCCTCAAGCGATTAAGATGGTTCAAGCCTTCCGAGCAAGCTTCCGAAAGCAGTAGGAGGCCGCCATCTCTCAATAGGGAATGTAGGTTGTCCAGGGCTTTCATCTGCCTTTCCCATGAGACAAGGTTGATGAGCACCCTCTTGCATATAACCATGTCAAAGGGACCAAGGCCATTCATCTCACCTAAAATATCCATATACAGAAAGTGTGGATTCCCCTTGAGTTGAGCTTCTGCCTTTGTCAGCCTCGAGTTGGCCATTCTGACCATTTCCTCGGAGAAATCTATTCCAACCAGGTCTATATCGAAATCTCTGCACAGAGCAAAGGCCGTATATCCATTTCCACAACCTGCATCTAAAACGCGCATATCATCTTTCACGAAGCCCCTTATAAGCCTGATCTCTTTCTCCATTAGAAATATATCGTTAAAGGTAGCCTCCGGGCCTTCCTCATATTTCTTCGCCTGTGCGTTCCAATGTGTTCTGATAGATTCTATCGAATGTTCTTGATCGTCATTCATGTCTTCTTTCCATCCATCTTCTATGCGCAGTTTCGAACAGGCCTTCAAGTTTATGGATATGGTTATCTATGGAAAATCCCTCCCTTGCCCTGAAAACATTGGCCTTCAGGCGATCATAATCCACATCCCCCAACCGTTCGGATAGGCTCTGAAGATCATACCAATCCATGTCAATGCCAATACCCTGTTTTTGGACGAAGGAGGCTATGTATTCGTTTTTACTGCCCACGATCATAGGCAGTCCTGCTTCGAGATAAGTAAAGATTTTGTTGGTCGAAACCATCTTGTGCCATAGTTCAGGCATAACGGTATAGCGATAATCCAAGACATTCCATCCATAGTCATAGCGTGCGATCTCGGAACAGAGTTCCTCATATCCCAGTCCTGAATGAAAGTGGAAACGGTCGTTCTGCTCGGCCAGCTCAAAATACTCCCGATAGTAATCATCGCTTCGGCCCAGTTGTGGGGAGTAGTAGATATGGAAATGCAGTCCTTGGGCCGTGATCAGCCGGGCTGTATCGAGGAAATGGACTTCTCCGTTTAATCGTTTATCTGTACTGGGTGGTTCTACAAGACCTGTGTATACGATATGTAATTCTCCATCCATCTGCGAAAGACGCGGCAAGTTTTGCGGGACAAAATACCGCTTCCAGCAACAGGGGTGAAAATGCAGCACAGGGGCATTGATGTCATATCTGGGACGCAAACATAGATCGATTTCATCCTCTTGCCCTTTGTGAATGATGGCATCTGCATTTTCAAAGCGGAACTGCTCTCCTTCCATTTCAAAAGGGTCTGCGTACTCCTTGGGACGGGTGAAACTATATATATCATATGAATTATACACCACCGGTGCATTCCCGAAAATGATCGCTGGTGCCGTTACCTTAGGACGGGCAACTATCACGTCAGGATCAAGAGCAAGCAAAAAACACACAAGTTCGATCAGATCGGAGTAAGTGATGACCTCATCGAAGAACTGGTGAAAGAATCCACCCACGACGCCAGCCGTTTTCTCCGAACATAGCATTATCACCCGGTACCTACCCGTCCGTGCCAGGGCATCGGCTTTTTTGGCCATGTCCACCCTTGGATTCAGGGAAAGAAAGAGGATCTCTCGCCTTCCATCCTGAATCGGCACCGAATTCCGCTGTCTCCGGATCCGGGCTGCTACAGGAGTGGAAAGCTTTGTCGCCTTGAGATATTCGGTCTTAAGCTTATATATAAATGAGGTCAGATGGTGGAACCTACCCAGGGAATATTCAGAAAACGCCCGCTCGATGCGTTGTTGGATCAAATCGAGCCGAACCTTTCTCAGATTTACGGCCGCATCCACATAGTTCAGGTCCGTGGCCAATGCGTTCTCAAGGGTCTTTCTCGCCTGTTCGAGTTTGCCCTGGCGGTACTGCATTACTCCCAGGTTATTCAGGAAAGAAGCATCCGAGGGTGTCAGTGCCGCCGCTTTCTCAAAGAGCTCCTCGGCTTCCATTAGATGATTCTGACTATACTGCAGAAGTGCCAATTGGGCATACCCTTCGACACGGCTCGGTTCGGCTTCCAGAGCTACCTGGTACAGGGAAACGGCCTGATCAATTTCTCCGCCTTGAGCCAAGCTACCTGCCTCTTCGAGAATCTCTTCATAGCTCATTTACGAGTTCCTTGTCGTCTGCACGTTTACTATCTACCAGGACCGGTTCTTCCAGGCTCATAGAAGTGGGCGGTTCATATCGGATCGTTTGTTCCTTAATCGACCCCTCCGAGACTTTCTCGAAGATAGCTATCGCCCAATTTGCTCCCTGGAAGACATTTTCTATCACCAGGCCCGTTTGGGCAAAGTCTTCGACAAATGTATCCTTAAATCTTATGTTCTCATCAAGATGCAAAGCCCCGTCAGGACGAAACCAGAAGCCGGAGGTGATAAACGCCCCGCCAGGTCGAAGGGCCTTGGAGATATCTCTTACAGTCTCCATCGCATTCTCAATATGCTCCAGGACATCCTGAGCGGAGATCACATCATACTCCTCGTCTTCGGATAGCTCATTCAAGAAGTGTATATTCGCGTCAAACTTCTTTGCATTGAACATCGCAAAATTCTGCGTATGTCCGGGTACATCCAGCAGCGTCACATCACAATATCGCGAGAAGTATATTCCCAGCTCCCCTAAGCCGGCACCATAGTCCAGGAATCTGGATCCCTTATCCAGGTATGGCCCGATGATACGTATAAGGTACTCCAATCTCCAACTGGTCCCGGATGCACCAGATCCAGCTAAGTCAAAGATATAGTTCTTTGCATCACTATAGAAATGTGTAACCCCCAGGGGACTAAGCTCACGCCATTCTTTTCGAACCAATTCGCCTGCCTGGGACATACGCTCTCGGACTTCCTCCAGGGATATACCCAGAAACTCCGCCATATGCACCGGGCGATTCTTAACGATCTCACTGATCAGATCCTTATCTATGGGATAATCACGGAAGCTCTTGGCCGACTTGTGATCTGCCGACCGAGTGTCTCGAATTCCCGTAGAGGTTTGAGTCGACAGAACAAGTCTTTTCTTTCTCGGAGCGAGAGATGGTTTCAGGGTACTTAGATGGTGCTCCCTCAAATCATCCTGAGGGAAAAAATCTTCCACAATCTGAAGCACCCGATGATCGTAAGTGTGCTTCGCATGGACCTCCATATACCCGTTCAGCGCTATCCCCTCCCTTTCGCTCTCATGCTCCAAGTAGTACTCTATTAAGTCCTCGATATTTTCCTCGTTGAAATAGACCAGTTCTTTCCGATCCTCAAACAGTCGCGATCCCTCGGGGATCTCATTGGTCAACAGGAATGCCCCGCAGCCCAGGGCCTCGAATACCCTCGACTGGATGCCCGTGGGACCGATGCCCAGATTGAGCACGATCTTCGACTGGTTGAAGATGTTCACCATTTCATCCATGTAGGCCCGGGTGACGAACACATCAAACCGCTTCTGAAGCCGCTCTATGAGTTGCTTCCGATTCGGAAAGAGATTGCCTACAAAGGACACGTCATATTTCTTTGGCATATATGTCTTTCGATGCACGGCTGGGCTCATAGCCAGAGGCAGCCAGCGTACTTCCCGCACTCCCTGTTTGCAATATTCTCCCAAGGCATCTAAGTCAAACGAATACACCACATCAAAGGCCGAGGCGTTGTATGCGATGTCACGCCGGCCATGTTCGGTCGTAAAGATGTCGTCCTGATACCACAGCACAGCCGGGCATCTCACCTGTTGGATCAGTTCGGGCGAGATTCCACTTCCCTTGAATACCAGCATCAGGTGTGCATCCCTCAGAAACAGCTCTTCGAACTGACCCCGCTGTTGTCGGTAGTCCGTATCGAACACCTCATAGCCCATCTTCTCAAAGGACCGGAATATCTCGTTCTCCATACCCCATGGGAAATTCGACCACCGGGCCCCTACCAGATGGACCTTGATCCGCTCACTAACCTTCCCATTCTGGATATAGGGGAAATGTCCTCCCCGCAAGACCTTAAGGTTCGAATAGTCCTTCGCTGCCAGTTCGAGCGAGTTATCCTAGAATATGGCGTTCAACACATCATCCACACCCAGATCCCGCATACATCTCCAGTCGCTACAGGATGACCACCGGGGCGTATACTGACAGGGGCTACAGGGGAGAAACTTGCTGATGACCTTCACGTTTTCTCCATAGGGTCGATTCTTGGTTGTCCGCGTAGCCCCGAAGATCACAAATGTCTTCACTCCCAAAGCCGCTGCCATATGAGCTGGTCCGCTATCGTTGCCGATAAACAGCTCACATCGCCTGATGAGTCCCGCGGTCTCCCGAATATCATATTTCCCCAAGGCATTGATTACGCCATCAGGCCAATCCTCCGGACGGAACCGCTCAGCCTCCCCCTTCCCACCGATCAATACGACCGTATATCCTCTCTCCAGCAATCTCCTGGCAAGCTCTGGATAATATGGCCAGCGCTTCCGTTCCCAGTCACCGTTGTTGACGGTGGTATCCGATAGCCCCGCCAACTTCCCAGAGTAAGGCACATCCACATCCTTGACCATACAGAACGTCTCGGGCCTGGGGCCCGTATATCCGAGGAGTCGTGCGATTTTCAAATGATGATCGACCTCATGGCTATCCACGTTGTCCATGTTGATCGTGTAGATTGTCCTGCATTGCCCTCGAATTCTTTCCCCATACAGTTGGTTATAGTCCTGGGACCAGATGGTCAGAAAGCCGATATCGTACGATCTATCATCCGGCTGCGTCAGCACCTGGTCGACCATGTCCCATCCTTCTATCACCTGCACGGAGGGCTGTCTGCCCAGCACCGTAATATGCGCCTTTGGGAGCTGCTCTTTTATAGCCCGGATCGTTGGGGTGAACATCACCATATTGCCAATGCCCTGGTCCATAACTATAAGAATCCGATGATACCTGTCCAGGCCACCCGGCTGTGCCAGTCTGGCCTCCACCCTGCGGAGGGTTTCCCTGGCTTTTTCCAAACCGGGGCATATCTGAAGTGCTTTTATAAGGGCGAGCTTGGCATCCACAAACCATCCGCTTTCTTCGTAAACCCTTCCCAGGGCATAGAGGGCCTCAGTGTAATTCTCCTTAAGGTCTAATGCCCTGCGAAAGGCCTCCTGAGCTTCCTCCAATTTTCCTGTTTTGAAAGCCATAGCACCCCAGTTATAGAAGGTGGTCTGGTCGTAGGGCATCCTCTCCGCAGCTTGCCTGAAACTTTCCCGAGCCTGCTCCGGATTGTCCAACGACGCATACGCCAGGCCCAGACCATAGTAAGCCTCCCCACGCTGCGGGTTCTCCTCCGTGGCTCTTCGATAGATCTCTATAGCAGAGGCTTCATCGTTCCTCTCCAGAAGTCCTTCCGCCTGGGCTATAAGTTCCTCATAGGATGTCATCCCGCTTTTTTCTCCTCCTTAAGCTACATATCCCAATGCGCGTAAACGTTCAATTAGTTCCGCCTTGTCCTCGGCATTGTATGTCTGCTCAAAAGTCACCTGCATGGCCATGTCCATGGAGGAAGTCTGAGCAAGCTTGAGACGAAGGTCGGTGATTGTGTTGCGATATGCCGTTTCATCAAGTCGGTTGTCGGTTTCGTCGGGTAGGACGTAGAACTCGTCGGGCAGGTTATGCTTCTCGATCAACTTGTACTTCGGTGTGCGCAGGCAGCGCCTGTTGTATATGAGTTCAGCCCGTTGAAACATCTCCACATTCTGAGCACGGCCGTAGCATTCGATAACAACAAAGTCGTCCCGTGGAATCGCAAGTTTGCCATCTGCGATGGAAAGCACTGTCCGGCGCAGATTCAAATGAGAGTATAGCTCGTCCACCGTGACGCCGGCGGCATCTGCCCCTCCAAGAGCAATAGTGTTCGGACCGTAGATCAACATGGGGATGCGGATCATCTCCTCATAGAATTCCGCCTGGACGTCGTGTGACACCGCCAGGTCGTGATCGCCGAAGGCTTCGCCGTGATCACTGGTGATAATGTACGCAGTGTTCTCCGGCAGCAGTCGTATCAGCCGTTCCAATTGCAGGTCCATGTATCGAATACAGTCATCGTAGCAATCAATCGCATTCTGCAATAGCGCCGGTGGAACCTCTTCGCCACGCCCCATCAGGGTCAGCACCCAGCCGACATTCTCCAATCCCCCCGTATACTCGGGATCACCGTAGACATGTTCCGGGCAGCGATAGGGGCTATGGGCGTCTCCGAAGTTGAAGAACAAAAAGAAGGGTTCCTCCAAGTCTCCCAGGGCCTTTTCGTAAATCTGCCGGATATTTTCTACGGCGTTCCATCCCCCCTGCCGGACTGTGGAATCATAAAATCTGTCAAAACCCACGTGGAAGTTCGTGCGTGGATCGAGGTAGGGTATGGCCACCGAGGCAATGGTCTTGTATCCCTTTTCCCGCAAATCCTGAGGCAATCGCTGAACGCTGCGGGGCAACTGAACACGCAAGTCATTGATGTAGGCTCCGTGCTGCGAAGGGAGCAGACCGGTGAGCATCGAACTATGCGAGGGAAGACTGGATGTAGAAGCGACGAAGGCATGGTGGAAGAGAATTCCATTTTGAGCAAGATGATCGAGAGTCGGCGTAGGACGATGATACCCGTAGCAGCTCAGGTGATCGGCGCGCACTCCGTCGAGGATGATGAAACAGAGGTTGGGACACGGGTTACACCGCGCCTGCGAACGCGCAGAAGGAATCTCCGCTATATCCCCAAGTGCATCCAGGGCCTTTTCTGCTTTGACATGTTGTGGATCCCAGCGCAGGCATTTGCCAAGAGCCTGGACAGCTTCCAGTTTGCACCCCTGTTCGGCCAAAGCTTTGGATAAGCCATACCAGGCATCGGCGTAGCATTCGTCGCACGCCACCGTCCGTCGGAAGGCATTTTCCGCCTGTTCCCACTTGCCCTGTGCATAGTACAGGACTCCCAGATTATTGAGTACAGATGTATCCTGGGGAGTAATCTCCACCACCTTCTCGAAGTTGGCGATGGCCTCGTCTATATCTCCCTGTTTGTGATGCAGGAGAGCCAAGCTGTAATAGGCGCTGACCTGTTCGGGGCATATTTCTATGGCCTGTTGATAGAAAGCAATGGCTTTCTCTATCCTACCCTGTTGGACTGAGTGATCCGCCTGCGCCATGAATTCCTGGTATTTTGTTATCTTCTCCTCCACGTCCTAACCTCCTCTGCAAAACCGTGAGGTTCCGTATTGCCTGCTCATAGCCCGGATTGAGCTTCAGGGCGGCGCGGTAGCCTACAAGCGCCGCTTCATAGTGACCGAGCCGGAAATAGCATGTAGCTAAATCGTTGAGCACTCGGTGATCGGTAGGGGCGAATTTCAGATGCCCTTCAAGCAATTCAATAGCCCGACCATATTCTCCGAGAGCGATGCAAACAGAGATCAGGGATAAGTACAGATCCGGTTTATATTTTGCGCTTGATGCTTGACGCCGGATAGAATTGGGAGGGATATCACGTATCCTGATTTCAGTCTCCTGAGTTTGACCGGACTCGAGGTTCATCGCCATTATTTGATCAAGGTGCTCAAGTGCCTCCTCTCTCTTCCCCATCTTACTCTCAACATGGGTCAAATTGAGGAGACTTCCGATATCGTCGGGATCCAGCCGTATGACTTCCCTGAGCGCGTCCTGAGCTCTCTCCAGACGGTTTTCCTGGATGCAACAGTGAGCTAAGTTTCTGTAAAATATGGGACTTCTTCCATTGATCTCAATCGCCTGCTGATAGGCATCTATGGCTTCATCAAATAGTCCCATATCCCTGTAGCTTCCACCGATATTATTCCAAACCTTATCCTCATAAGTATAGGTATCCACCTGTAGAGGGGTATATCTGGGACAGACTTTTTCCTGGTTCTTGATCTCAAGAAAGCGCATGTAGGCTCCCAGTGCCTCCGGACGACGGCCTGTGGCGGTGTAGACGCTACCCAAGACAAACTGGGCGTCTAAGTTGCGGGGATTCTCCTCCAGTACCCTTAGGCAGTACTCCTCTGCCTTCTCGTACTGCCGGAGAACGAATAGGCTATAAGCAGTATCGTAAAGGATCATCTGGCGCCGGGCCGAGGTCATTTTAGGCGTGTCCAGTGCCATGGCCTTTTCTCCCTCCTCAACCGCCTTATCGAACTTCTTCCAGCATCGGTAAATCCGAACTAAATTCTCCCGGGCAAACATATCCTCAAAATCCTCTTCAATCTGCTTCTGGAGGAGCACGCTGGTACGGCGGTATTTCTGCTCCATTTTCTCCGGATCCAGATCATAGCCATAGTGGTAGACCCTGATCTCCGAAGCCAAAGCCTCCCCCTCATGCACCAGTTGATTGTGTACGATCCCCTCATAATGTCCCTTGTCCCGTCGGAAGATACGCTGGAAGTAATGCTTCGATGTCCCATCGGGGAAACGGTTGTAGATAGCAACGAAGACGGCATTGTACGAGGAGGACCTGAGCACGTTCCGAAGCAATGGTATATCCGCTTGTTCCAGCTCCTCATCCGCATCCAACTGCAGGATCCAGTCTCCCGCGGCAAACTTGAGACCATAGTTGCGGGCTTCGCTGAAGCTGTCCTGCCAGGGGTGATGATAAACCTTCGCGCCGTAGCTCTTTGCGATCTCCACGGTCCGATCTGTTGACCCCGTGTCCACAATAACCATCTCATAAACCACACCCATCGCACTCTCCAAACACTGGGGCAGAAATTTCTCCTCGT
>CAZTBA010000247.1:0-9311 GCA_964611725.1 uncultured bacterium | reverse complement strand
GGGTTCTCTCATGTCTTGGTGTCTATCGCTGGAGATTCTGGTACGCCTGGAACCTTGGTCTCACCGGGGTCGGATGGTGGGTCTACAAATCCGGTGATTACCTCTGGGACGGACCGAACCCGAATGGCGATTATTTTTCGACGGTCTACAAGGCGCCTGGTGCTATTGTGACCAGCAAACGCTGGGAGACTGCGCGTGAGGGCATAGAGGACTATGAACTGCTATACCTGCTGAAGGCTGCGATCGAGCGTGCTGAAAGGGCGGGTATTCGCGACGCCGCTGTTGCGGATGCGGGAAGAATCCTGAGAGAGTTACCTGACACTGTAGAGGCTGCGCTACGCGATGCGGGAAGATATCTGCCACTGACTCCCGACGGCGTGCCTCTGTATACGCGAAAGACGGATGTCGTTCAGGATGTCAGACGCCAGGTTATTGAAGCATGTATACGTCTCAATGAGCTTATGGAATAAACATGACCTTGTAGCGATATTGTTGAGGAGGAAAATATTACGTGTAAGAAATAGTACTGCCATGGCAAATGCATTTGAATTTTTGAAAATATCATGTTACCTTACAAGGGCGACCGCTGGTCGCCCCTGCATTACTGCAAGAATAATCAGATCTCCCATGGAGGTTAATAGATGAAGATAGAGTGGTCTGAGGGCAGGTGGTTCCCCACGTTGATCAAGGGTGGCGCGATGGGGATCGTGGACGGTAAAGTGGTTTATGCGGCAGGTGTGAGCCATCCCTGGCGCGAGTCGGAGCTGTCTTGGTATTACGATCACGAGCGGGGTGACTGGTTTCCCGCTGAGCCACTGAAGCTCGGTCGGTGCTACACTTCGGGCACCACCGCCCTCGACGGACTCCTACTGGTCGGCGGCCGGAAGAGCATGTCCGGAGGGCCGGTTAGCTTGAAGGATGCGTGGTGGCTGCGATGTGAGAATGGCGTATGGGAGTGGACGGAACTGCCGTCCCTGCATCAGGGGCGCTCTGTCTGTGCGCTCGCAGTTGTCGGGGATATGGCCGTATGTGTCGGAGGTGGGGAATGGGAGAGGGTATATAGTGGTGCCTTCACCGCCAATAACATCACCATCGCTGAGACCCTGAATCTCAAGAACCTCGGGGCTGGCTGGATAGATCTCGGCAAACCATCTTTCTCACCCAGGATTGGATGCGCTGCGGCAGCGGTCGGCGGATCCTTCTATCTCTTTGGTGGATATAACTGCTGGGTGGATGAAAATAAAACACGACATTTTGAGCACTATGACCAGGCTTTCAGATACGATTGTGCAAATAAACGATGGACCGAGCTCTCGCCCATGCCCGTGAAACTGTCCGGCCACCAGGCCCTGTCTTACGCCGACCGGTACATCATACTGGTCGGGGGTAATTTTAGATTCTCCCTGCTCGGACAGGATCTGCTGTATCAAACGACAAAAGTCGATCCCGAGCGCAAGGTCCTCATTGGGGAATACAGCGACCTGGTGTGGGTTTACGATACCCAGGCCGATAGCTACGATCTGCTTCCGGAACGCATTCCCCATGGCCACAACGACGTGCGTGCCTGCATTAGGAACAACACTATCTATGTGGTCGGAGGCGAGAACTGCGATGTCACTACCAGCAATACGACCAATTCCTTCATAGTTGGGAAAATTGAGGGATGAGGTCTCTGTCGCTAAAGCTTACGGTAATGTCCCTATCAATCATATCGTTTATCCTGTTTTGGGCCTCTTCGTCCAGTGCCCAAGCGGTCCAGCCAATCCCAAAGGAGATGAGTGTGTTTTACCCGAAAAAACTAATTGGTAAGGCGAAAGTCAATGCCGAAAGGTATCCCTGGGCTGCCGAAATTCAGAAGCATATCATCGAGTCCGCCGAGCCCTGGATGGAGTTTTCAGACGATGAGCTCTGGGATCTGATGTTTGGCAGCACCATCAGGCGTTCGTGGATGGTCTGGTCGAACGGTCACTGCCCGGTCTGCAAAAACCCCGTTCCCATGTATAACTGGAAGATGGATGCGCTGAAGAATCCCTGGAAGGTCAGTTGCCCACACTGTGGGGAGGTTTTTCCGAAGAACAATTTCCATAAATTCTACCGCTCCGGCCTCGATGAACACGCCATCTTCGCTCCGGAACTCGCCGACCGCACGCTCCTCTTTAACGTCGAGCATCCGGATCCTGAAGATCCGCTGCACGGGTTCGGCGTGGACGACGGCGAAGGCTACGTGGAAGGGGACAATCGCTGGCGCTTTATCGGGGCTTACCTCATTTACGGTCAGTGGAAACAGGCCGTACTCGGCGGTATCCGGAATCTGGCGGCAGCATATGTGGTTACAGGTGATGGAGCCTATGCGCATAAGGCCGCGGTGCTGCTGGACAGGGTGGCCGATCTCTATCCTACGTTTGACTTCAAGGAACAGGGTGTGATGTACGAGGGACCGGGATACGCTGGTTACGTCTCCACATGGCACGATGCCTGCGAGGAGACCCGGGAGATGGCACTGGCCTATGATCAGATCTTCGATGCTTTGGAGCGAGATAGTGAACTGGTAGATTTCCTTGCACGAAAGGCGGAGCAGTACAAACTCAGCAACCCCAAAACCTCCTTCGAAGATGTGCGGCGAAATATCGAGGATCGCATCCTGCGCGACGCAATCGAGAACCGATGGAAGATCAGGTCCAACTACCCGCGGACCGATATCGCCATCGCCGTAATGAAAACGGTGCTGAGCTGGCCGGATAACCGCGATGAAGTGTATGCGATGATAGATGACATCATAAAAAAGTTCACTGCCGTCGACGGTGTGACGGGTGAGAAGGGGCTGGCAGGATACTCAGCGTTTGCGACGCAAGGCCTGGCGGTTATGCTGGGACAGTATGCAAGGCTCAATCCGAATTTTCTGGGCGAGGTCTTCGATCGCAACCCTCAACTGCATCAGACCTACCGTTTTCACATCGATACGTGGTGCCTGCAGAAATACTATCCGCTCTCAGGCGATACCGGCAGTTTTGCCAGGAGTATAGACAGCTACGTGGGCGTCCGGTTCTCCAAAAATCCGGGCCTGAACCCTTCGATGTACACCTTACTGTGGCAACTGTACGAACTCACCGGAGATGAGGCCTTCGTGCAGGTCCTATATCGCGCAAACGGGGGTTCCGTGGATGATCTGCCTCACGACCTATCCGCCGATGATCCCGATGCCTTTCAGAAGGCGGTTAGCGACGTGATAGCCGACAAGGGTTCGGTTCCCAGAGTCGGGAGTGTGAACAAACAGGCATGGCACCTGGCGATACTGCGTGCCGGTGAGGGTGATGACGCCCGTGCCCTCTGGCTGGACTATGATGCCTGGGGAGGTCATGGCCACGCCGACGGCATGAACCTCGGACTCTTCGCCAAGGGCCTGGATCTTATGCCCGACTTCGGCTACCCGCCGGTCCAGTACGGCGGTTGGGGGGCGCCCAGGGCCGTTTGGTACACGATGAGCGCCGCTCACAACACGGTAGTAGTGGACGGCCAGAACCAGCCTGAATCCTCCGGGGAAACTACCCTCTGGGCTGATGGCGGAGAGTTTCGTGCCATCCGGGCGTCTGCACCGGATATGATCGGGGGAAAACAGTTCGAACGTACGGTCTCCACGGTCGATATTTCAGATCGCGATTTCTACATAGTTGACGTGTTCCGCGTAATCGGCGGCAGCGACCATGCCAAATTCATGCACAGCCATTTCGGAGAGATCACGGCGGAGGGATTATCGCTGGAGCCGACCGATGACTATGGATATGACACACAGATGCGCAGATTTTGCGTTGACCCGGCACCTCAGCCGGGCTGGAGCGTCGATTGGAAGATCGAGGACCGTTACCGGATACTCCCGTCCGGCTCAAATGTACATCTTCGCTACACCGATCTGACCCTTGATGCTCAGGCTTCCATCGCCGAGGCATGGATCTCAATGGATTTCTACGGCTCGAATAACCAGGATTGGATTCCGCGGGTCATGGTGCGCCGTCAGACGGAGGAAGACACCCTGGCGTCCACGTTTGTTGCCATTATCGAGCCCTACGAGGGTAGATCCAATATCGCCCGCATCCAGCGCCTGCCGCTGGAGGCTCCGGATGGCACGGCGTATCCCGAGCCGAATGTTGCTGTAGAGGTCGAGCTGGCGGATGGGCGCCGCGATCTTTTCGTAGCAGTCGATGTCGAAAATCCGCTTGGACTTTCCCCTTCGAAAACCGAAAACGGATCTGTGATTCAAAGAGAGTGGGGATTACAACTTGACGGAGATCTGTGCCTGGTTCGGTTGGATAATGCCGGAGAGGTGAAGCGAATCGCCCTGTGCCAGGGGAAATCGATCAGTGTCGGCCGCACAGTACTCAAACTCAAAGGATATGTTGATTTCATCGAGATCAGCTTGGATCGGAGAAAGGCTTCGATGGTTTCGAGTCGACCTGAGGCTATTCAGGAAATCCTGATCGATGGTCGGAATATCTGGCGATGAAGTAAGCTGAAAGGCTTTGGACAAACAATTCGGTGGGAGGGTAAAATGGGAACCCTGAAGGTACCGGCCAACTATTACCAGCAGTTTGATGCTGATTTCAGTCTGGATGTCCCCGGGGAGGGATACGGTGGCTGGAAGAAAGGGGAGATAGAGATCTCCGTGGAGCACACTGCTGTCGTCGTCATGCATGCGTGGGACTGCGGAACACGTGAGGAATACCCCGGGTGGCACCGTGCAGTCGAATATATTCCGAGGTCCTATGAGATCTGCAGGACGGTCTTTCCCGACTTGCTGTCGGCAGTCCGCGCCTCGGATCTCAAACTGTTTCATGTGGTCGCCACGGCTGAGTATTACAAGAAATATCCGGGCTATAAGATAGCGGTCGAGCTTGCGGGACCCGAGCCTGAGCCGTTGGAGAATGTAGAGTCGGATCCTGTGCTCGAAAGTCTAAACGAGTTTAGATCGAAACACGTTTTCGTCGGAGAGCACAACCGTGAGGACGTGAACCGCGGTTTCAAGAAGCTGGATTTTGCCCGGGAAGCCAGGCCCGTGGGGGATGAGAGGATTGCTGAGAATGCCAACCAGCTTTTCGCTCTCTGCAAGGATGCCGGGGTGAACCATCTGATCTATATGGGATTTGCCATCAACTGGTGTGTGCTCCTTTCACAGGGCGGCATGGCGGATATGAACAAAAGGGGAGTCATGTGTTCTGCCCTGCGTCAGGCGGTGACGGCGGTGGAGAACAAGGAGACAGCGAGAAAGGAACTCTGCAAGGAGATCGCTCTCTGGCGAGTTGCTCTGGCCTTCGGGTTTGTGTTTGATGTGGATGATTTCATCGCTGCGCTGAAAACGGCATAAATTGAGTGCAGCAGAAATGTGAGGGCGACCGCTGGTTGCTCCATCTGAGGTGATTCTGGTGCAGAGACACTCCGGCGGGGCATTTCCATAAAACTTATTCTGGGGGAAATGAAGCATGGCTCTATCCTCAATAGGAATAGGAATCATTGGCTCCGGCCATATGGGACGCGAACAGGCGAAGTTCTTTTCCACCATTGAAAACTGTCATTTAGTGGGTTTTGCTGATAGCGATAGGCACAGAGCCACTCAATTAGCTGGCGAGTTTGATGCCCGGGGCTTCGATTCTCCCGGAGATCTTTTAGAAGATCCTTCGATCGATCTGGTTTATATCGCCGTTCCTCACGCGTTTCTGGCCCCTTATGGTATACAGGCTGCCCAGAAAGGGAAGCATATATTCCTGGAAAAACCGATGAGTATTTCCCTGAGGGATGCCAGAACCCTGGTGGGAATTTGCCAGGGAAAAAACCTGACCTTGGCCGTTGACGAACAGGCTATCTTCTACCCTTTAGGGATAAAGCTAAAGGAACTCATCCGTAGGCCCGATTTTGGCAAAGTTTATAGCGTGGCTTCCGTAAGTGGGGCGATGAGCTTCTTCCCCGGATACCCTTCCTGGCAGGGCAGGGTAGATATGGGGGGTGGTGTGGGCTGGAATTGGGGGAGCCATTCCCTCTATCATTTGCTCTGGATCCTCGAGACCAGAGTGAAGGAAGTTTATGCTGACTATGGGACATTTGTCCATGACATAGATGCCGAGGACAATATAGCTTTCCTCCTGAGAACCGAGAACGATATAATGGTGATGCTACGCATCAGTTGCTCATGTATGAGTGGATCTTTCTTAGAACTGTGGAGCTCGGAATATCAGCTAAAATCAGAAAATGGCCGTCTCTATATGTCCGGCGTGCGAAAAGATACCAGGGCCGCACCTGTCTGGGAGGAGGTAGCCGTTCCTGAGATAAAGCAGAAGAGCTATTACCTTATGGATAAAGCTCTGATTGAGGCCATCATTCAGGGCAAGAAACCTCCTGTCTCCGGAGAAGATTACCTCCATACGGTGGAGGTCTTGGAGGCTGCTTATAGATCCAAAAGGGAAGGAAGGAAAATCGTTTTGCAGTAGTGGAGGGGCGACCGACGGTTGCCCTTACCAAGGTACATGAAATTCCCAAGAATTCGGACGCCCTTAATATAGCTGGAAGGACAAGTGTTATGAAAAAGCTGGGAGTAGGGGTTCTCGGATTTTCCACCCATCAGTACAATGATCCTTTTGCCAGTGATCCCCGAAGTAAGCTGGTGGCAGCAGCCGAAGAAACCACCTTTACTCAGAAGTTCAAGAGTGTGGGTGTTCCCTTCATCCGTCGGTATGACCTCGATCTTCACAAGAGCTATGAAGAGGTGATTGAAAGGGGAGATGTCGATATAGTAACCATAAATACCGAACCGTATCTGAAAGCAGATTTGGTGGAAAAGGCTGCTGCTGCTGGTAAGCATATTATCTGCGATAAACCCATGGCACATACTTTAGAGGCAGCCCGGCGCATGGTGAAAGCGGTGGAAAAAGCTGGAGTTACTTTCATGGTCCGCTACGGCACTGAGTATTCGGCCTTTAACCGGAAGATGAAGGAAACGATATCTAAGGGAGAGATAGGGCAGATAGTGTATGTTTATGAGGAGATAATAAGGAAAGTGGATATAAAGGATGAAAAGGGAAATTATTACGATGAATACTTCATAAAGTGGGTTACTGATAAAGAGAGGAGTGGTGGGGGAGAGCTGATAAACTTCGGTTGCTATGCACTCGATTTCTTGAGATACATAGGTGAGAGTGAAGTCACAAGCGTTTATGCGCACTGTCATAACGCGTTTTTCGACCTTCATCGGGAGAGGAATGTGGAAGATTTTGCCCACCTCACCCTGCGATATGGAAATGGGATGAGTGCTCATGTAATAGCCGGGAGGGTTCCCGTATGTAAGGACTCCAATAAATTGCGGATTTTGGGGACCGGAGGAACCATCCTTTCTGTTAATAGCGGTGAAATAGTGAAGGATTGCTACGGGAAAAAGGAAATCACTAGCGTTAGTGGAGGCGATCCTAACAGTGATATGATTTCCGATTTTCTCGATTGTGTTTTCGAAGGGAGACAGCCCCGCTCCAGCTTCAGGGAGGGGGAGAAGGATATGGAAGTTTTGGAGGCGGCTTACCGCTCGGCCGAGGACAATGAGGTGGTGGAGATTTGATCTTTTGAGGGGGAGAGCAAATGTCCGATCAAGAAGTGATAGCAAGATTAGATCTGACCGGTTGCCCGATAGGAACGGTTTTCGATCCCGGTGAGACCGATCGAAGTGTAGAGGATGAATATTTTTCCGACTGGAGTCCTTCCCTTTCCCATCCGTTCTGGTCCGTACCCAGTCGTTTCCGGGTGATGGAGGATGGTGAGGAAGAGGTTTTAGAGCATATAGATACTACAGACAGATGTCTGGTAACCGGTGACGAGTTCTGGAAAGATTATACTATTTCCGCCAAAATCAGACAGATCCTCCCCTACACCGTACCTTTTTACGAGGACGAGATACTCGATATGAAGGGGAAAAGTGGTATTATGTTCAGATACCACGATCTCCGTCATTATTATTTCTATTGCTTAGAAGGTTATCAGAGATTGGTCCTGTACCGAAGGGAAGACAGGAGCTGGCTCGTCCTTGAAGAGGAAAGCCTCTCTTTAGATAGAAGCAGATACTATGATCTAAAAGTTGTGGTTTCCGGTGAGAGAGTAGTTTGTTCTCTTGACGGGAAGAAAATGTTCGAGGTGAGAGATCCCATCTTCTCGAGCGGCAAGGTGGGAATAAGGACCAATACTATCTCGCGGTTCAAATCAGTGTTGGTGACCGCAACCACTCAGGCCAGGAAATCGGTGAATATCGGCAAGAGGAATTATGAGGATAAATTGGAAGAACTAAGTGAGAAGTATCCCGGGCCTGTGCTCTGGAGGAAAATAGATAAAAGCGAGCTCGGGTTTTGCTATACCAGATTCGGCGATATCTTTGGCCCCGGGAAAGTTGGGATAGTTCTATTTCCCTATCGCGGATTTCCGAATACTCCGGACCTGCTAACCGGCATGGATTTGGAGGGAAATATCGTGTGGCAGGTTGAGCGTTCAGGAGACGTACATACGGCTCGACTTGCGGATATAGACGGAGATGGGGTGGAGGAAATTATCTGTGTCCGTGATGGCAAGCTTCAGATATTAGATGGGGCTACCGGTGAAACCCAGGAGGAAGTAGGACTCCCGCTTTCAGGTCCTTTCACAGGACATCGCCATGATCCTGTCGAGCCCAACTATGGTCTCTACGTAGCCAATCTAAGAGGAAAGGAATTCTCTCAGGATATTGTGATACACGACGGGGAGCCTTCCGGAGGAAATAGCTTATGGGCCTTCGATGATAAACTTAATCTCCTGTGGACCTACAATGTTACCTACCCGCGTTTTGGCCACCACATTTACTTTTACGATATAGACGGAGATGGGAAGGAAGAGGTAACCGCCGGATATTACCTTCTGGACCATGACGGAGAAACGATCTGGTTAATGGAAGGGGCAGAGTACATAGAGTATGAGGAGCATGTGGATTCCGAAGCAATAGGCAGGTTTGACGGCACCAGAGGAGACGAGATACAAATTGCCATGGTTGTCGGCAGCGAGGGTTTCTTCCTGGTAGATGCTTCTTCGGGAAAGGTGATCAGACGACATCGGTTGGGTCATTGTCAGGGGCTCTGGGTGGGGAATTTCAGGCCAGACCTGCCCGGTCTGGAGATCTGGGTTGGCAACCGTTGGGGAAGCTATGGGATACTTACGTTAATTTCCGGGAGTGGGGAGCAACTCTTTTCCTTTGAACCCGATAATATATCTCAGGGTGGACCGCCGGCGAATTGGTCCGGCGATGGCGAAGAGCTTATGCT